>JBILQY010000121.1:0-7402 GCA_044372955.1 Crocinitomicaceae bacterium
TTTGCAATTTGCAATTAAATAAGCATTATGGTTTTCCGTTTGCAATTCGCAATTAATCCGTTCGCAACTTTTAAGCATTATGGAAATCCGTTCGCAATTCTTTCGTTCGCAATTCGCAATTAAATAAGCATTATGGTTTTCCGTTTGCAATTCGCAATTAATCCGTTCGTAACTTTTAAGCATAATGGGAATCCGTTCGCAATTCTATCGTTTGCAATTCGCAATTAAATAAGCATTATGGTTTTCCGTTTCGTTTCAAATAACTCGTATCTGTCAGCGATTTTAAAAACATAGTCAATTGCTTTCTTTCTTTGATTGTTAGCTCAAAAGGTACAATTCGTTTGTCTTGCAACGGGTGTTTTTTACCGCCTTTGGAATAATGTTCAATGACCTTATCGAGACTTTCTAGGCTTCCGTCGTGCATATAAGGAAAAGTCAATTCACTATTTCGCAAGGAAGGAATTTTAAACTTTCCAATATCCGCAGAATCTAAATTAATTCGAAAGCGACCTTTGTCTTTTCCATAATCCAAATATAGCCCATTGTTTGCTGCTTCAAACGTGGTGAAATACGGAGCAGGATGACATTGAATGCAATACAGTTTTTTAGAAAACAATTTCCAACCAGCCTGTTCGTCTTTGGTCAGCGCTTTTTTATTTCCCGCTTGAAATTGGTCAAAACGACTGTTCATGGAAACCAAACTTCGTTCAAAAGCTCCAATTGCTCGGGTTAAAACAAAAGCATCGAAGTCGCGTTGAAATATTTTTTGCGCAGCAGCTTGGTATTCTGGAATTGCTCTCAATTGCGGAATGAGTTTTTTCATATTGTGACCCATTTCTGTTGGTTCTTGCAAAGGCACAATCACTTGAAGTTCCAACGTTTTCAGATGTGCGTCAAACATCACTGTTTTCAAAAATCCTGAATTAAGGATACTCGGGGCATTTCGTTCTGTTCGTTGACCTTTGATACCAACACTTGTTGCTAGTTGATCTGTGAAGGCTTTGTGAGGGTCGTGGCAAGAAGCGCAAGAAACAGTTCCATCTAAGGAAAGTCGTTTGTCGAAAAAGAGTTTTTTTCCAAGTGCGACTTTTTCTGGAGTCGTTGGATTATCTGTTGGAGATGGAACAAAAATGGCTAAATTTGGATCATAGGTTGTGTTTTCACATTTAGAATTACTCAGTATCAATAATGAACCAAGCGCAAAAAACATCAACCAAGTGCGCACCATCTTATGGAATTAGCGTTTTTTTCGCAGCAATTAAATTTCCTTTTGTGTCTTCCAATTGAACTAGATAAAAACCAAAACTTAGATTTTTAAAACTCAATGTTCCTGCTGCGTTTGGTGTTGATTGCGTTTGAACCAATCTTCCACTTTGATCAATTATACTGCATTTACCAACGTTTTTTAATGCTGCAAGATTTACAAAAAGTTCGTGGTTTGAAGTCCAAAGAGTGAAACTTGCCGCTTCATTTTCAGATAAGTTTGCTGTTGTTGCAAGCGTAAAAACAGGCTCGGTTAGTGCATTTTCCAAAATGGTTTTATTTACGCCAACTTCATCATGGATTACACCAGCTGTTGCCAATGGAATATTTTTAATCCACTGTTCAATATTACAATCCACATAAATGTCAATTTGATTGGTTGAAGTTGCTGTTTGCGTTACATTTAAACTTATAGTTTGTTGGTTGTTAGCTCCTAAATTGTGTAATTCGAAATAAGCATCTGGATCTCCATCCGAATGTGAATCTGAGAAACCACCGATAATCATGTGCATGTAGCCTGCTTGCCATCCCCAATACATGGAAGGGGTTTGAAAACTCAAGGGATGTGTTTCTGGATAAAGTGAAATGTCTTGCGATTCGGCACCTGTTTGCGTATTCCATTTTTTTGGAACACCCACCGTAAAATTCAATTCTTCAATTACATCAAAATTGAAATATCCTAATAGAAAAGTGTGATTGTCGGGTTCAACAAGGTAAATGTCTTGGTATAAATTTATTTCTTGTCCCGCATCGTGTTTGAGTAAAATTTCCGACAAATAATAATCGAAATGATCTAATTTGAACGCTTTACCATCCAAAGCGGTGTAAGTGGTGTTTAGTTGTAAATCCACACCATTTACTTTCGGATTCAAGTGAAGGTAAACCGCTTTTTGTCCCCATGAGGCAAACGAAATAGAAATTAATAGTGTGAAAAGAATACGCATAAATTATTTTCTAGCAATGTATAATAATTCGTCTTTCATCAGTCGGTATTTATCAATAACCGCCGGTTCAAATTTTTGTTTTGTGTCGTAAATAGCAACCTTGAACCCTGCTTTTTCTAGCCACTGCGGATAATCTCTACCGAACAAGCGAACATGGTCTTTTTGCCAAAAATGTTTTTCTCTTTCTGCAGGAGAAGTAATTGTTGGGTCTTCGTAGGTTGTTGCTCGCGTCATGTCTTGCGGAACTTGCATAATCGCCCATCCACCAGGTTTCATCACGCGATAGATTTCTTTCATACACTGAATAGGATCATCCACATGTTCCATAACGTGGTTACAAAAAACAACATCAAAGCGGTTTTCTTCCAACGGAATTTGGTGCAAATCAAAGTGAATATCTGCAATTGGAGACTCTAAATCTCCCGTCAGATAATCGAGGTTTTTTTGCTTTTTAAAAAGATGAATGAAACATTGTTCTGGTGCGATGTGTAACACACTTAGTTTTTCAGCGCTGAAAAAGTTACTTTCATTTTTAAGATACAACCACATCAAACGGTGACGTTCTAAAGTTAAATCATAAGGACACAAGACGTTTTCGCGGTGGGCTACATCTGAACCATAAGAAAGAAATTTGGAAAATGATTTTTCACACACTGGACATTCTACCTTGTTTCCTCGGTAAAGAATGGGTGCAAAAATCTTGAAAACATAGCTTAAACGAATCAATAAAGGACGAGGAAGCGTATTGAGAAGGTATTTGTAGAGCTTTTTCACTGAACAAAGATAAGTTTTTTGAGTTTACACTTTCTTACCAGTAAGCTAATTTCAAATGATAACATTTCTCTAGCCCTAAATCTGTGTTTGATCAACAATTATAAGTTGAGCCGAATGCAAATCTTTGTTCTATTTACAAACAATTCTTACCTCAATTAGACACTTTTTTTTCAATAATGAAGTGTTTTACGGGTACGATTGTGGACACTCAAAATCTCAATTGGCTTTTATTGTTTTACAAACTTCCCACGGTAAACCCTTTCGGAGGAATGAGTGATGTCATAAAAATAGACCCCTGGTGAAAGGTTGTTAATTGAAACTGAAAAACTAGGAGAATTGATTATTGAGTTATAAAAAATTTCACCCTTGATATCTACGATTTCAAATTGTGAATTAACTAATTCATCGCTCAAAACTTCAAATGAAATTTGTTCAGTGGCAGGATTTGGAAATACCTTCAATGGCTGGATTTGATTTTCTTCTAAACCGACTAAAGTCCAACGATAGCATGCTTGAAATTGTGGATTGAGGTAAACAAGCGTGTCGTTTTGGTGAAAACAGCTTGTGGCATGATATCCATCAATAGTATAATTCTGAATATGACGCAAGCCGAAAAGACTCCCAATTCCTTCTATCCAAATTTGATTTGGTGAACTTCCTGTTGTTATTGTATCTAAGTTTATTAAAGACAACCTTTTCCGATAATTAGCACCTACTAAAACAGAATCTTTACCAACTACTTTAAGCGCCAAGGGTAGCCATATATAGCTGTATTGAGGATATTCTATGGTGTCCCCGACTTCCAACGTGAAATCGTAATAAAGGATTTCGGAAGTTTCGTTAGGAAAAACAAAATAATACTTTGAATCTTCTTCCCTTACCGCACAATAAAACGGATAATCAGCTTGAAATTCAAATAATGTATCAGTCGATTGACAGATTTTAACGTATTGCGTATTATTAATTGTTGTATCACCTACTACCCCAATTGGATTTTCGACATACATATTTCCCCAGTTGAAGCTGAACATATTCCAGTATGCATTCGTGTCCGGAAAAGGAAAGGTGTTTTGCGCTTCGGATTGAAACACAACAATTAAAGACAAAACCAGCAAATAATTTTTCATAGCTGAATGATTTAAAGTAAAACTAGTAAACAAGCACCGGGATTAATGAAAAATTAGCGTTTAAATTTTCTAAATACAGTTTCCCTAGCCCTGATAGTAGTGGAAATCCTTTATTGGTGTTTTTCACTACCAATAAAGATTGCAACGAATAGCAGGAAATAGCTCCAAAAAAAGTAACTTTTATTTTAGTTTTATCACAAAACTCCCCAATCTTGGATCGGGTTTGTAGTAATCTGTAGATATTATTTGTGCGCCACTTTTTATTGCTGCATTGAAACGTTTATAATCATTGGCACGCGCCTCCAATGTTCCGGCATCTGAACGGGTTCGTACGATGTATTTATGAGTAAGCAATTCAATTTCTTGCTCGTTTCCAATTGGGTCGTTTTTAACTACAAAAGCTGTATTTTCACCATTCGGACGATTGTAAACAAACATCGGACGATTGACTCCAGATTTTTCGTATAAATCTTGGTTGTTTCCTTCCAAAATGAAAATTATTTTTCCTAAACAATCTTTCAGGAGTGGCCATCCTTGCTGATTCAAGCGCTCTTTGATGTTCGGAAAATTAGCTTTTAAATCGTTGGGTTGAAAAATATTATCTGCTGAAAGAACGTCAAAAATCTCTTTATCTAAAGCGCGAAAAGCGTCTTCATTGAATTGTAAGGCACGTTTGAATCCCAAAAAACGCAAAAATCCAGATTCATCTCCCGGATTGAAACCTTTTGATTCGATATTTACGAAAATCGGTGTGTGATTGGGATGTGCTGCACTCCACGTTTTAAGTTCATTTAAAACCTGTTTAAAGGTCAAATAATTGGTTTCATAATCAACATCGGCAATATGCAACACTTTGAAACCGGGTTGTTTCATTAAAGTGTCTTTTACTTTTTGTCGTAAACCTGTAATCAATTTATTTACTTTTCTTTTTCGATACAAGCCACCTTTTGGGTCGTAGTTGATATCGATTTCAATTCCACGAATATTGTATTCATCAAATTGTTGGGGCAGCGGAAGATGTCCGTAATCCATTTGCTCCGGGTCGTTAGAAGGACCAAGTTGCTTTTTGAACTTCGAAAGAAATTTTATCACCTTTGGATTGGGATGCTTTTTGTAGCTGTTGTGGGAAGCGAGAACTTTGTAGTGATTTAAACGCATAGTGTCATTAATCACTGTTTGTGATTTGGAGTTTAAACTGCTAAAAAAGAGCAAAATAAGGAGGAATTGTTTCATTTCGAAATGAAAATTGATTTGCATAAATTTAGTCAAATTTCTACACAGAAAAACGGTTTTTCAATTTCAGAATTGGATTTTCAAAATAGGTTTTAGAAATTGTTGCCAATAGAATAGTGAGTGCAATGGCGATGAAATGATAGAGAATTGTTTCTGTTACGAATCCCAATTTTAAAGGAAGTAAAACCGCCCAAACAACCGTTACAACTAACAAATGGTACATGTAAATTCCGTAAGAAATTTCACCAAGAAAAACCACAACTTTGGAATCCAAAAATGAATTTTTCTGATTTCTCCATGCGGTTGACCAAATCAAAAGCCCAAAGAAAACCGAGCAAATAAAAAGGTTTAATGATTTGTCAAGAATGCCCAATTTCTGTAAAAACAAACCGAAATAATTTCCAAAAAATACAATGCCAAAACAGCCAATTAGCGCACTTATTAGAAAAGGTGTTCTTAGCTTCGAAATTTGGTTTTGTGTTTTTTGGGTAGTAAAAAAAGCACAAGCAAATAAGCCACCGATAAACATAGCTTCAAAGCGCATCATTTTTATTACATATCCTAGCAAAGGAGGAAAAAGACCTTGACTTGCTAAGTAGTTGAGGATTAATTTTAACAAAAGCAAAAGTGTTATCCATTTACACACATCCTTTGGGATGTACTTTAATACTGGACCCCAAATCAAATAAAACCATTCTTCCACTCCAATTGACCAAAGCGGTTCAAGCAAGTGATTACCGAAATAAAAGGTAATTATTCCAGGTAGAAACGTGATGAAAAGCAAACTACTTTCTTGCCACGAATAGGGCATTTCGTAGGGTAAGTTTAGTAAATCTATGCTTATCGGTTGCAACACGAGTCCGATGAAAATCAGTAAAAAATACAAGGGCCAAATCCGAACAATTCGTTTCCAATAAAAGGATTTAACTTGAACAGTCTGTGTTTTATTTCTTTCCTTTAAGAGCACAAAAGTGATTAGAAAACCGCTAATAACGAAGAAAAAAGTTACTGCATGTTGTCCTTTGTTGAAGAAGTCACAACTGTGTAAACTTTCCCCACCTTCGCTTGCTCGAAGTGCTTCTGCATGCCCCACTAAAACTAAGATTGCAGCAAAAAATCGCAATGCATTGAATTGATAGAAATAGTTGGTTTCCGAGCGATTCTGAATGAATTCCGCCTTGTTTTTTTCAACTTTCAACAAAACAACTTATAGATTTTCAAGCAGCGATTCATCTACCAAGTTAGGCAAAGTAACCTTTAACAAAGGTTCAGATTCCATTGCACGTTTGATTGCAAAAATTGCATTTTCATTGCGCGCCCAATTTCTTCTTGCAATTCCATTGTTGACATCCCAATGCAACATCATTTTCAAGTTTCTATCAGCATCAGCACTTCCGTCTAACAACATTCCGAAACCACCATTGATTACTTCTCCCCAACCAACGCCGCCGCCATTGTGAATGGAAACCCAAGTTGCGCCACGGAAACTATCGCCAATCACATTTTGAATCGCCATATCAGCCGTGAATTTTGAACCGTCGTAAATATTGGACGTTTCGCGATAAGGAGAATCTGTTCCTGAAACATCGTGGTGATCACGACCTAAAACTACTGGTCCAATTTCACCGTTTGCTATTGCTTTATTGAACGCCTCGGCAATGCGCATTCTTCCTTCAGCATCTGCATAAAGAATACGTGCTTGCGAACCAACTACTAATTTATTTTCTTGTGCGCCTTTGATCCATTGAATGTTATCCGCCATTTGTTGTTGGATCTCTTCAGGACTTGTCAACATCATTTCTTCTAAAACTTGGCAAGCAATCGCATCTGTTTTTTCTAAGTCTTCCAGTTTCCCTGAAGCACAAACCCAACGGAAAGGTCCAAAACCAAAATCGAAACACATCGGTCCTAAAATATCTTGTATGTAAGAAGGATATTTGAAATCAATGTGGTTTTCGGCCATCACCTCACCACCAGCTCTTGAAGCTTCCAATAAAAAGGCATTTCCATAATCGAAGAAATACGTTCCTTTTGAGGTGTGTTTGTTAACAGCAGCAGAGT
>JBILQY010000122.1:0-7401 GCA_044372955.1 Crocinitomicaceae bacterium
TTGGTTCAAATTGACAAGTATTACTGCAATCTTCTTCCCATCCTTCGATTTCGGTGTTTAGGGTAGTTGCATTAGAATTGGTAACATTAGTAAAATTGTAAGGAATAGGCCCACCAAACCACCAAGTATTAAACTGATTTGTTGTATGAATACAACCAGTTGCTTGCCAAGTTGTTCCAAAAGAAGTTCCTGTTGTACCATTGTCATTAATCCAAACAAACCAAGTTGGATCTTGTGAACCTGAGACACCACCACCATCATTATTGTCAGCTCTAGCTCTCAATTCGATTATTCGAACTTGGTAATTGATGCTTTGAGCCGAAACCAAGAAGGTCACAAAAAATAAAACACTACTTAAAATTAGATTTAATCCTTTCATATTACAATTTAATTTGTTGATTAATCGAGCACGAAATTAAAAACTTAGATTCATTGAATGTGAACATAAAATCAATGAAATATAAATTTTCGGTCAAGTAAGCTAACAAATTTTAGCAATGAAAAACTTTTTGCAAAAATTACTTTATCATTAAAATCCATTATGAAATTAAAATGAAAAACTTATGAAAAAAGTAGATAAAAAAAAGAGCCTCTTTCGAGACTCTTTATATATTTTTTTAGATTCTAATGTTCTTCTTCTCCATCTGCCAAAGGAACAGTTTGAGGAATGAAATCAACATCTGATCCTGGCTTTGAATAATCATAAGGCCATCTGTAAACTGTTGGTAATTCACCTGGCCAGTTACCATGAACGTGCTCTACTGGAGTTGTCCATTCTAAAGAATTGGCATTCCAAGGGTTTTGTGGAGCAACTTGACCTCTATAAATACTATAGAAAAAGTTGAACAAAAACAATATTTGACCAAGAGCTGCTAGAATTGCGAAAACTGTAATAATTACATTTAAATCCATTATCATTTCATAAGAATTTGTATCAAATTCACCATAAACTGAATAGTCGTAGTAACGTCTTGGTGCTCCTGCGATTCCTACAAAATGCATAGGGAAGAAAACTCCATAAGCTCCAACGATTGTTATCCAAAAATGAGCATAACCTAATCTTGTATTCATCATTCGACCAAACATTTTTGGGAACCAATGATAAACACCTGCAAACATTCCAAATACTGCTGACATACCCATTACGATATGGAAGTGAGCTACAACAAAGTAAGTATCATGAATTGCAATATCTAAAGCAGAGTCAGCAAGAATAATTCCTGTTACCCCTCCAGTAATGAACGTTGAAACAAGTCCTATAGCAAACAACATCGCAGGAGTTAATATTAATGATCCTTTCCATAATGTTGTTAAGTAGTTGAATACTTTTACAGCAGATGGAATTGCAATCAGTAAGGTTGTGAATACGAATACTGAACCTAAGAATGGATTCATCCCCGTTACGAACATGTGGTGACCCCAAACAATAAAGGATAAGAACCCAATAGCTAAAATTGAACCAATCATCGCTTTGTAACCAAAAATTGGCTTTCTTGAGTTTGTTGCAATTACCTCTGATGACAAACCTAAAGCTGGTAACAATACAATGTAAACCTCAGGATGACCTAAAAACCAAAATAAATGTTGATATAAAATTGGAGACCCGCCGTGGTTAGCTAGCATTTCTCCACCAACTATGATATCAGAAAGGTAAAAACTTGTTCCAGCCAATCTATCCATAATTAGAAGTAAAGCAGCTGATAACAAAACTGGGAATGAAAGAACTCCTAGAATTGCTGTCACAAAGAAAGCCCAAATTGTAAGCGGCATTCTTGTCATGCTCATACCTTTTGTTCTCAGATTTATTACTGTTACGATGTAATTCAATGAACCAATCAAAGATGATGCAATGAAAATAGCCATTGAAAATAACCACAATGTCATACCCATACCTGATCCGGAAACCGCTTGTGGCAAAGCAGATAGTGGTGGGTAAATTGTCCATCCTGCCATTGCTGGTCCTGATTCAACAAACAAAGATACTAGCATCAAAAGAGATGATAAAAAGAAAAACCAATATGAAAGCATATTCATAAATCCAGATGCCATATCACGAGCACCTAGTTGCAACGGAATTAATAGGTTTGAAAATGTACCTGATAAACCACCTGTCAAAAGGAAGAAAACCATGATAGTACCATGAATTGTTACTAAACCTAAGTACATATCTTCTTTTAAAACACCACCTGGTGCCCATTTTTCACCTAAAAAGAAAGATAAAAAATCAGAACTTTCTCCTGGCCATGCCAATTGAATTCTAAACAAAATTGATAACATCATTGCCACAAGTCCCATGAAAACAGCAGTCATTAAGAACTGTTTTCCAATCATTTTGTGATCTTGACTAAAAATATACTTAGATACAAAGTTCTCTTCATGATGGTGAACATCGTGGTGACCGTGTGCATGTCCGTGTCCGTGATCTTCGTGTGCTATTGAAGCCATTTTATTAATTTATTTTAATATTAATAATAATTTTTCTATTCCTATATTACATTGGTTTAACTACTGCAGTCGTATCTCCTACTAAAGCAACTGGAGCAGCAGCTGCTTCTGCTACTGGAAAATACTTATCCTTGAATGTTTGTTTCATCATTGCATTCATCCATTCTTTGTAATCTGCTTTTTCTTTTACGACCACTATCATTTTCATTTTATAATGTGCTCCACCACAAATTTTGTTACACATCAAAACATAATTAAACTTAGGATCGTTCTTCTTTTTTCGCATTTCCTCCGTTGTAATAGTTGGAGTAAATTTTGTTCTTGTAGCCATACCAGGTACAGCATTAATCTGAGCTCTGAAATGTACAAACAAAGCTGAATGAATAACATCTTTAGATCTAAAGATAAATTCGTACTCTTGATCTTTAGCTAAGAACAATGTGTCTTTAACAATGATATCATCCCAAGCACTTGCATCAATTTTTGGATTATGATTTTGTTTCATTTGAGTTAACAAGCGATACAAACGTTCTTTTCTTGATAGGTCAACTTTTAATACAGAAATAGTTGAATCACTAAGAACAGTATCTCTGTTGTTTAATAACTTTTGAATATTACGAATTCCGCTTGGACCTTCCATCATTATTCTTAATGATGAATCAATAGTATTAGTTGTAATTAATGCTAACTCGTTGTTATCTGTCGTCAACTTGTAATCATATTTTCCTAAAACATTGTCTTTACCAGCATATCTCGCAGTCCAGTCAAACTGTTTAGAAAATAACTCCACATTAATTGCATCCTTTCCAGACATTCCTGTTAAGTTATTCCATGTTTTTAAACCTAAAATAATGATTACCGCTAAAACCACTGCTGGAACAACCGTCCAAAGCATTTCCAATTTATTATTGTGCGGATAATAAAAAGCTGGAACACCTGGTTTCTTAACATACTTATATGTGAAATAAAATAACAAGAAGTTAGTAATAAAGAAAACAACTGTGATAATTATTAGATTCAAATTTAACAACCAATCTGTTTCAATACCACCAACTGAAGCTGCTTCTCCTCTTCCAGTCCAACCATAATGAAGAAACAAATAGATAACAGAAATAAAAAATGCTATCATGAAGCCAAGCATCATCTTTGCATTTAAATGATTATCTCTTGTAGAGATTTCATGTTCACCAGTTTTTCGAAGTTTAGTTGAAAGCTCATAAACACGAACTAGTTGAGCAATTGCTACTGCTCCTAGAATTATAACAAGTAAAATAATTAATTTATTTTCCATTTTTTTTTAAACTATATCGTTATTAAATATCGTGGTGTAAACTCTCATCTAAGAAAGGGTGATTTACTGGAGTTAACGGAGCTTTGGTTAAATTGTTCAGAACAACATACATAAAAATTCCTAAAACCATTACTGCCATTCCGATTTCTAAGAAACCTATATGAGCATTTGCACCTAATGAACCTGCAGAAACCATAATATAAACATCTACCCAGTGACCTGCCAAAATAATTAAACCTACTAATGTTAAAATACCAGCATGACGTTTTGCGTCTCTAGACATTAATAACAACATTGGGAAAGCAAAGTTTATAACAAACATTGCAAAATACATTATTTTGTAATTATCTATTCTCATTTGATAATATGTAACCTCTTCACCTATGTTAGCATACCAAATCAACATAAATTGAGAGAACCATAAATAAGACCACAAGAAAGAAGTTGCAAACGTCCATTTTCCTAAATCGTGAATGTGAGAATCGTTTACTTTTTTAAGATATCCTAATTTCTTAAGATATAATGTTGTAATAACCAAAACTACCATTGTTGAACACCACATTCCAGCGAAAGTATACCAACCATAGAGTGTAGAAAACCAGTGAACATCAATTGACATTAGCCAATCCCAAGATGAAGTTGAACTAAATACAGCAAAGAAAACTAAAAACAATGCACCTTGACGGTAGTTTTTAAAGTGTAACTCTGTACCACCGATTCTATCTTCTTCAAGTGATCGTTTTTTGAAACCGTTTAAGAAATAAAAATAGGTTAAAAAGTAAACAACCGTTCTAATCCAGAAAAACGCCTTGTTTAAGTAGGCTGATTTACCTTGAATTATCTCATCATGAGCAACTGTTTCGGGATCCATCCATGTGTAGATATGAGCACCATCCATGAAGGTAATAGTTAATAAAACAATCCCAAACAATCCCATTCCGTAAGGGATAAATCCAGCAACTGCCTCTATTACACGTTTTACTGAAGCGTACCATCCTGTTTCAGTAGCATATTGTAATGCTAAAAAGAACAATGCTCCTAAACCTAAAGCGAAATAGAAAAAACCGTTAATTAATCCATTTGTCAAAAGTCTCGTTTTAAAATGGTGATCACCCATTCCTGTTGCAATACCTACAACAGTAAGTAACAATCCGACAGCAATTAGTCCGAAGGTTACGTTCTTAGCTTTCTTTGTAATTTGAAATTCCATCTCACTAAATTAATTAAGGTTTTACTGCTGTTGTATCACTTTTAGCTGCACTTACAGCAGCAACTCCATTAGCGTCAAATTTTCCGTAATTAGGATCTTGGAATTGACGAACATAATGAACAAGTGTCCATATTTCTTTTTTATTCAATAATGAGTTGTGTGCACCCATCATTCCTTTTCCATAGTAAATTGAATAAAACATTTGACCATCTGATAATGCTGTTAAGTTTGCATAATTAGGTACACCTGAATAAGCACCACTTGTAACCATAGATCCATTTCCATCACCTTTCTCTCCATGACAGTGTTGACACATGGCAGTAAATAACTCCTTACCATTTTTTAGAATTACCTCTGCATTTTTAGCTGTTAAAGGAATTGCATTCTTGTCATTTATTGCAAGAGCATATTCATCTAGCAAACTAACATCAGTTCCGAACAAACCATGCGTTTCTCTAAATGCTATATTCGCTTTTCTCAAGTTCGGTAACATTAACTTTACTTCAGTCGAGTCAGTTCCAAAGAAAGGAATAGTATTTCTAGGAGGAGTTTTAGCTGATAATAGTGATTTTAAAGCCGTAACTTCCTTACCTCTAATTTCAGCATAATCAACATAAGCCTCAATAGCTGGGGAACGATACATATCCGGCATATATTCATATCCTGAACTATCAGGATTGGAAGTACAAGAACTTGTAAACAATAGCGAAATAGCTAGTGTTGAAGATCCTAATACTGTCAAAAACGTTCTTTTCATCTTGTTATACGCTTTATTGCTTATTTAACTTCTTTTTTATCCAATTCAAAATAACCTGTATCACTTAAAAGTGCATCAATAGCTTCTTCAGTCATAGTTGAATTTTCACTCAATCGGATTTCCATTACAAATTTATCATCCGTTGTTCTTGGATCTGGATTTTGAGCTGGCATTCCTGGCAATGTTTTATTTAATAATAAATAAGTTATCGCCATTCCATGAGCTGCACACAAAACTGTAAACTCGAAAGAAATTGGAACAAAAGCTAAAATATTATCTAAATAAGTAAAGTTTGGTTTACCTCCAATATTCATCGGCCAATCTACAACCATGAAATAACGCATTCCTAAAGTTGCAAGTGTTAAACCTGTTAAACCATACAAGAACGCCATGATTCCTAAACGTGTATTTTTAATACCAATAATAGGATCTATTCCGTGAATAGGAAATGGAGAAAAAACTTCAGAAATTTTTACACCGTTTGATACGAGCTTCTTTGCGCCATCTTTCAAAACATGGTCGTCATCGTACATTACATAAATTACTTTATCTGACATTTTATTATCTATTAATGGTGATTGTGATAATCAGGTGACTCTTTATAAGATTGACCAGAACCTTTCAAAATTGTTTTAACTTCATTCAAAGCTAATACAGGGAAAAAGCGAGCAAATAATAAGAAGAATACGAAGAAAAGTCCTATTGTTCCAACATAAACACCTATATCAATATGACTAGGGTAATGCATACTCCATGCTGCAGGAATATAATCTCTGTGAATTGAAGTAACGATAATTACGTAACGCTCGAACCACATACCGATATTTACTACAATTGAAATGAAGAATGTGAACATTAAACTTCTTCTTAATTTTCTGAACCACATTAACTGAGGAGAAATTACGTTACATGTCATCATCGACCAGTAAGCCCACCAATAAGGACCAGTTGCTCTGTTCAAGAATGCATAAGCTTCATATTCAACTCCAGAATACCAAGAAATAAATAACTCAGTAATATATGCTGTACCTACTATTGAACCAGTTACCATGATAACTATGTTCATATATTCAACGTGTTTTGTATGAATATATGCTTCCAATCCCATAGCTTTTCTCATTACTAACATTAAAGTTTGTACCATCGCAAATCCAGAGAATACAGCACCTGCCACGAAATATGGAGGGAAGATTGTTGTATGCCATCCAGGAATAACTGATGTAGCAAAGTCAAAAGATACAATAGAGTGAACTGAGAATACCAAAGGAGTAGCTAAACCAGCCAACACTAAAGAAACTAATTCAAAACGATTCCAGTTTTTAGCTCTTCCTGACCAACCAAATGAAAGTATTGAATACATTTTTTTAGCAAGTGGTTTTTTAGCTCTATCACGAATTGTTGCAAAATCAGGTATCAAACCAATATACCAAAATACTAATGAAACTGATAAATAAGTAGATATCGCAAATACGTCCCAAAGCAATGGTGAGTTAAAGTTAACCCATAAAGAACCAAATTGATTTGGTAGTGGAAGAACCCAATAACCAACCCATAAACGACCCATGTGAATTAATGGAAACAAACCAGCCATGAATACTGCGAAAATAGTCATAGCTTCTGCAGAACGGTTAATCGCCATTCTCCATTTTTGACGGAAAAGTAATAATACCGCTGAAATCAATGTACCAGCGTGACCTA
>JBILQY010000123.1:0-7365 GCA_044372955.1 Crocinitomicaceae bacterium
CAATTGATTCAATTTTTCCTTTATTGCGATAGATTCCTTTTCCTTGTTTGGCATCATAATCCATGGAATCGGTTGTGATTTTATATTCTCGATCACGAACCTTAACATGTCCCCACAATTTAGCATATTTCGTGGAACCATTATAACTCAAGGAATCGCAGAATAGATTTACATCGTTTTTACGAATTTGAACGTTACCAAATGCTTTAACTAGTTTTTGTTTTTCTTGGTAATGTGCAGAATCACAATACATTGTATTTCCTTGATAGGTGAAATTTACATTTCCTAATAACCGATGAACTCCAGTTCTTTCATCGTAAATTACTTTTTCAGAACCTGGTAATAGTTCCAAAATATTGTTTTGTGCAAATAAATGGGCATGTAAAAAAAATGCGCCTATGAAAAGCGCAAATTTTAATATATGTGAGTTTTTAATCACGCAGGATTTGCTAGTGTTTGTTTACGGTCAGGACCTACAGATACAACGTTGATTGGAACGTTTAATTGTTTTTCCAAGTAAGTTACATAATCTTTTAATGCTTGAGGTGCTGCTTCGTAGGAATCTAGTTCTGTTAAATCGCAATTCCACCCTGGTAATTCTTCGTAAACAGGCGTGATGTCTAAGTCGTTAACATCAAATGGAAAATCGGTCATTTTTTCACCATTTACTAAATAATGCGTACATACTTTAATCGTATCGAAAATACTCAAAATGTCTGCTTTCATCATTGACAATTCAGTTACACCATTGATCATGATTGCATAACGCATTTGTACTAAATCAATCCATCCACAACGACGCGGGCGTCCAGTTGTTGCACCAAATTCTCTTCCTTCTCTTCTAATTTCTTCTCCAACTTCGTCTAATAATTCTGTAGGGAAGGGGCCACTTCCAACGCGTGTACAGTAAGCTTTGAAAATTCCGATTACATTTCCAATTTTAGTTGGTGCAATACCAAGGCCTGTACAAGTTCCAGCGGTAACTGTGTTAGATGAAGTTACAAACGGATAAGTTCCAAAGTCAATATCCAACATCGTTCCTTGCGCTCCTTCAGCTAATATTCTTTTACCTTCAGCTAATGCTTTTCCAAGAAAATGTTCACTATCAACAGCAGGTAATTTTTTCAATTCTTCAATTGCAGCTAACCATGGTCCTTCTAACGTTGAAAGGTCGTATTCAAAACCTTCATAATGCTTTAACATTCCGACGTGTTTCTCAACCAATGCAGTATATTTTTCTTTGAAATTCGCAGAGAAAATATCGCCTACGCGCAAACCGTTTCTTCCTGTTTTGTCCATGTAAGTTGGACCAATTCCTTTAAGCGTAGAGCCAATTTTATTTTTACCTTTTGCTGTTTCAGAGGCAGCATCAAGTAATCGGTGCGTTGGTAAAATTAAATGTGCCTTTTTCGAAATAAACAAGCGGTTGGCGAAATCGATATTAAAAGGCGCTAATTTATCTAATTCTCCTTTGAAAATCACTGGATCTATTACAACGCCATTTCCAACAAGATTAACTACATTTTTGTGAAAAATCCCTGATGGAATCGTGTGAAGAACGTGTTTATGTCCTTCAAATTCAAGCGTATGGCCAGCATTTGGACCACCTTGAAAACGAGCGATAATATCGTATTTTGGTGTTAGAACATCTACAATTTTTCCTTTTCCTTCATCTCCCCATTGAAGACCTAACAGAACATCTACTTTCATTTTTAGTGCTTAAAGTGATTTTTTGCATCTTCGAGTGTTTCACAAATCGTGAATACTTCGTGCATTTTAGTTATTTCGAATAATTTAGCTAATCCAGCATTTGGGTTAAGTAACACTACATCTCCATTGTTAATTCTTGCTCTTGTCATGGATTTAACCATGAAAGCAATACCGCTTGAGTTGGTGTGTGTAAGTTGAGTTAGATCAAAAACTAAGTTCCAATCTTTTAATGCGTTAAGTAGGTTATTTGGTTCCACTAAATCGCTATCGCTTAAAACTCTACCTTTTAATTCAAAAATAGAAATTCCATCAACTTTATGTAATTCAATGTTTAAACTCATTAATTCTTCGGGGATTTTTTGGTGCCGTAAAAATATAAGGTGTGATGATTGATATCTACATTAAAAAGTTCTTCAATCGTTGCTTTAATTTGTTGGATTCTAGGGTCACAAAATTCAATTACATCACCCGTATCAGTTAAAATTACGTGGTCATGTTGCTTTGAACTATGTGATTTTTCGAATTGTGCAATGTTTTTACCAAATTGATGTTTTCTAACAAGGTTACAAGCTAAAAGTAATTCAATGGTATTGTATAATGTAGCGCGAGAAACTCGGTAATTATGATTTTTCATTTTAACATAAAGTGCTTCAATGTCAAAATGCCCTTCGTAATCATAAATTTCTGCGAGTATTGCGTAGCGTTCCGGTGTTTTTCGGTGGCCATTTTGCTCCAAATAAGCAGCGAAAATATCTTTGACTTTTCCTTTTAATTCAGTGTTTGTCATAATTGCACACAAATTTAATCAATATATTTTTTTTCAATTAAGGATAGTTGGTTTAACTTTTTGAGTTATTAACACCTTTTACACGTATGCAAAAAAAAAGAGGCCCGAAGACCTCTTTCTCAAAATATAGTTAGGGAGATTATTCTCCTTTTTCCATTTTTTCTTTCAAAGCAGATAATGCATCGAAATCACCAAGAGTTGATTTTTCTGAACTGTTGTTCAAAGCTTTCACTGCTTGATCAGTTGAAGAACCTCCTCCAGTTGAAGCCGGTTTTTTACCTGCTTTTGGTGTAGATGGTTTGTCTTCTCCTTCTTCAAACGTTCTTGTGTGAGAAACAACGATTTTCTTAGCTTCTTTGTTGAATTCAATCACTTTAAAATCAAGGATTTCTTCCACTTTCGCTTGGCTACCGTCTTCTTTTTTCAAGTGTTTAGCAGGACAAATTCCTTCAACACCGTAAGGAAGAGAAACGATTCCTGATTTGTCTTTCATATCGATAATAGTACCGCTATGAACTGAACCTTCAGCAAATGTAGATTCAAATACATCCCAAGGATTTTCTTCTAATTGTTTGTGACCTAAAGAAATTCTTCTGTTATCGCGATCGATTTCCAAAACAACAACTTCTAATCCTTCACCAACTTTACAGAATTCTGATGGGTGTTTGATTTTTTTCTGCCAAGAAAGGTCAGAGATGTGGATTAATCCGTCAACTCCTTCTTCTAATTCAACGAATACACCAAAGTTTGTGAAATTACGAACTTTCGCATTGTGACGAGAACCAACAGAGTATTTAACTTCGATATCATTCCATGGATCTGGCATCAATTGTTTGATACCTAATGACATTTTTCTTTCGTCGCGATCTAATGTTAAGATAACAGCTTCAACAGTATCTCCGATTGCCATGAAATCTTGTGCAGAGCGTAAATGTTGTGACCAGCTCATTTCTGAAACGTGGATTAAACCTTCAACACCAGCAGCGATTTCAATGAATGCACCGTAATCAGCCATCACTACAACTTTACCAGAAACTTTATCGCCAACTGTTAAATTAGCATCCAAAGAATCCCATGGATGTGGTTGTAATTGTTTCAAGCCAAGAGCGATACGTTTTTTATCGTCGTCAAAATCAAGAATAACAACATTGATTTTTTGATCCAATTCTAACAATTCTTCTGGATGCGTTACGCGACCCCAAGAAAGGTCTGTGATGTGAATCAAACCGTCAACTCCACCTAAATCGATGAACACACCATAAGAAGTAATGTTTTTCACAATACCTTCTAATACTTGTCCTTTTTCTAAGCCAGAGATGATTTGTTTTTTCTGTTCTTCTAACTCAGCTTCGATAAGCGCTTTGTGAGATACAACAACATTTCTGAATTCTTCATTGATTTTCACAACTTTGAATTCCATGTTTTTACCAACGTAAACATCATAGTCACGGATTGGTTTAACATCAATTTGAGAACCAGGCAAGAATGCTTCGATACCGAATACATCTACAATTAATCCTCCTTTAGTACGACATTTTACATAACCAGTAATGATTTCACCCGTACGTAACACATCGTTCACACGAATCCATGCAGAGTGCATACGAGCCGTTTTGTGAGAAACGATTAATTGTCCTGTTTTGTCTTCGCGACATTCAACATAAACGTCCACTACATCACCAACTTTTAAGTCTGGATTGTAACGGAATTCATTAGATGCAACAACACCTTCTGATTTGTAGCCGATGTTGATAATTACTTCTTTTTTAGTAATCATCGCAACCGTACCTTGCATTACTTCTTTTTCGTTGATAGAAGTTAATGTTTTTTCGTAACGATCAGACATTTCTGAACGTTGAATTTTTGAGTAACCGTCAAGTTGTAACGCTTCCCAATCGAAATCTGCAGTTCCCTGCGGGTTTAAAGAATTTGCCATGTGGCTTTTAAAAATTTGTATTTCAGCGCTCTATCCATCTGAAAGTGGTTAATAAAAAATGCACGTCATATAGAGTAACGTTTTCATTTGAGGGCGCAAAGATACACTTTTCTTTTTTAGAATGGTAGATTTGGTGGTTTTTTATTTTAAGATTTAGGACTCTGCGGCGGAAGGATATTATGAGTGAATGATTTTAGGAGGGAATGATTTTGCGAGTGAATGATTTTATGAGAGAATGATTTTATGAGTGAATGATTTTATGAGAGAATGACTTTATGAGAGAATGATTTTGTGAGAGAATGATTTTATGAGAGAATGATTTTATGAGAGAATGTTTTTATGAGAGAATGATTTTATGAGAGAATGACTTTATGAGAGAATGATTTTAGGAGGGAATGACTTTATGAGGGAATGACTTTATGAGTGAATGATTTTATGAGTGAATGATTTTGTGAGAGAATGACTTTATGAGAGAATGATTTTGTGAGAGAATGATTTTATGAGTGAATGATTTTATGAGAGAATGATTTTAGGAGAGAATGATTTTATGAGAGAATGATTTTAGGAGGGAATGATTTTATGAGAGAATGACTTTATGAGAGAATGATTTTATGAGAGAATGATTTTATGAGAGAATGATTTAATGAGTAAATGATTTTATGAGTGAATTTAGAATATTAAGACTCCGCCGCGTCTGAATTACTTCAAGATAATAAGACCAGATAACAATTTAAAGATTGTAAACCATCGTGGAGTAGGCTATAAACTGGTTGTAAATTCAACATTAGAATGAGTTCAAAACCTTAAGTTTTTTAATTGTATTTAATATAAATCCTTTCTGAAACCAACATTAAATGTGAAAAATAATTGCGAATATAAAATTGTGTTAGATGCATTTAATGCAGTTAAGTTATTTGCCTTACCAAAAAGGGCATATTGCCCGTTGATGTCAAAATAAAAAGTACCTGTAGCAGGTACGGTATATTTAAGTCCTCCTTGTAATCCAGCAGCAACACTAAGAATAGAACCTTTATTTTGTTCATTTATATCTGTTTGGTAATTTTGTTCCCATTGATACGTCCCAGTTACATCAAGTTTTTCGTAATCTCGTTTAACCGTATTAAAAACTAACATAAAGTTAGAGCCACCATACAGCGAGAAACCATTGTCATAGTCATTAATTATATAGCGTCTTGTTCCTCCTTCAATTGTGACATAGTTTGCTTTCGTTACATAGTTTACCGAAAGCATTTGTGGACTTGCATTTGGATTTGTTGCAGTAACATATGTAAAATCTGTTCCTTCTTCTTTTTGAGGGAAATAATATCCAAGTTTACCGTAAAAAGTAACATCATTTGCCCTTGGTAATTCTAAACCACAATGAAAACCAAAGAAAGGTTTAGGAACTGTGAAGCCTTTTAAAATGCCTGTACCTGCATTAATACTAATTTGAGAATTGAAATTTAGTGTTATGCTAATTAAGAATAGTGTGGATAATAATTTAATGTTCTTCATAATCGATTAATTTAAATTTTGAAACTTCTCACAATCAATATCATGAGCGCCTTTTAAAATATTTATACTCATTAAAAACTCGTTCACAATTTCTTTGCCAACAAATTTAAAGTTCTTTTTAAATAGTTTAACCCATTCTTCCAAAGATAATTCACCTTTGCCTTTTAACCATGCGTTGAACGAACCTGCTTCTTTAACAGTTTCACTAACAATTTGTGCATTGTAAATTGCAGCTTTTATCTTTAACTTATTGCGGATAACACCATTGTTGCCAAGTAACTCATCTATTTTTTGTTCGTCATATTGCGCTATTTTATTAAAATCAAAGCCATCATAAGCTTCAGAAAAAGAATTTTGTTTCTTTAAAATAGTTTCCCAAGAAAGACCAGCTTGGTTAATTTCAAGAATCAAACGACCGAAAAGATCAAAGTCATTGGTTAATTCGACACCGTAATGTTTATCATGATAAATTCTATGAATGTTGTCGGGTGGTAAATTTTTACAATAAGTGCAATAAGACATAACCAAATTTAATCTTATTATTTTGATTTAGAAAAATTTACTTAAATTTGTTTCGATAAATAATGTGAAAAAACAATACTTTTTTTCTTTCGTTTTGGCGGCACTTTCTTTTGTTGCTGCAAAGTCCCTTGAGGAAGTGGGGGTAGAACGTTATTATTTTCAAAAAGCCACAAATTTTCAGAAGGAAGATGGTTATTTTGATTTAGAACACCCGAGCACTGTAAGTTCTTTTCCAATGGGCGTTTCCTCTTTTTCTGATGTAACCATGCTTGATTCAACGCATTTAGTTGGAATTGAGCCTATTAATGGGAATGTTGTTTTAATTGATTTATTAAGTAATTCGATTTCAAGTCAATTATCCTTGGGTTCAGACTATCGATTTGTGGATGTTTCCAGAATGGATTCTACGTTAATTTTGTTTGATTCTGATAGTAAGGTTCATTTTTTACTGCCACCTTATGATTCTACTTCTTTCATTTCAACAAATGAAACAAAAGAAAATTTCAACACAACTGGTATTTGTATCCACCCATCTACAAAAAGATTATTTCTATTAGGTGAAGCTCAAGAAATTGAGGATGGACAATTTTCAAGTTTTTTGTATTCTTTTAATTTAAATAAGAAACAGTTTAAAGAAGAACCTTTGTTTGAGATAAATTCAATCGATGTTGAAACTTTTGCGCTCAATAATAATTTACCTCTCCCTAGACATAAGGAGACTTTTGCAGGTGACACCATCGAAGGCCTTGATTTTAATCCAACCGCAATTGCTGTACATCCAAAAACGAATGAAATTTATGTTTTGTCTTCTACTGATAGAAGTTTAGTTGTTTACAATCAATTCGGACAAGTTGTAAACTTCACAACTTTGGATGCGCATTTGTTTTCTAAGCCT
>JBILQY010000028.1:0-14797 GCA_044372955.1 Crocinitomicaceae bacterium
CATGGATAAAGACGATGCTGTTCGTTTGAACTACGCTTCTAAATATGCTGGAATTGCAAATTATTGGAAAAATCGTCAAGGAATGATTGATGCATTAACGAAATTCGGAACGGCTACTTCTAAAGCGGCAAACGAGGCTAAATTTAATGCTTGGGCCAACAAAAAAGAAAATGTGGCGAAATATGGAACTGTTGTAGCGACAATCAACAATTATTATGCTGCTACAAACGACAAATCACGTCACGACAACTTATTACAAATTATGTTTAGAGGTTCTGAATACGCTCGTATTGCAAGAACTATTGGTGCGCAATTAGAAGCTTATGCAAAAGCGGATGACGCAACTAAAGCACAAATGCTACCTGAATTAAAAGCTGGAATTGATGAGTTTTTTGCTGGAATTTATATCCCTGCAGAACGCGATATTATGGTTGACGGTTTGAATTTATACGCTAAAAAAGCAGGTTATAAATTAGTTCCATCAATTGACGCAGCATTCAAAAAAGGAAATGGTGACTTAAGAAATTATGTGAATGCTTTGTTTGAAATGAGTCTTTTAACTTCTAAAGAAAAAATGATGGCATTTTTGGAAGTTCCATCTGAAGGGGCATTAACAAACGATCCGATGATGAAATTATCAAATGATATGATTGCTCATTTGAACACGCGAACAGAAGAATTGACAAAATTGCAAAATGATTTTGGTAAAGCATACCGTTTATTAGTAGATGGAATGCGTCAGTCAAACTTGAGTCCAGTTAAATATCCAGATGCAAATAGCACTTTACGTTTGACTTACGGTAAGGTTAGTGCTTTACCTGCTGACAAAAGAAATGATGCTAAAATCAATAACTACACAACGTTGCAAGGAACAATTAACAAATACAAACCAAACGATAAAGAATTCGATTTGCCCAAAAGGTTAATTGAATTAAACAATACAAAAGATTTTGGTGAGTATGCTGATAAAGCTGGTTATATGCCTGTAAACTTCTTGACAAATAACGATATCACAGGTGGAAACTCAGGTTCTCCAGTGTTAAATGGAAAAGGAGAATTAATTGGCTTGGCATTTGACGGAAATATCGAAGCAATGGCAGGAGACGTTATTTTTGATGCGAAATTGCAAAAAACAATCAACGTTGATATTCGTTACGTACTATTCATCATCGACAAATACGCTGGTGCAAAACACATTGTAAACGAAATGACGATTATTAGATAAGTCTAAAAATTTGGAAAACTAAAAGCCCTATCAATTTTTTGGTAGGGCTTTTGTTATTTCATGTGTTAATGCAACTATTTTCTATCCATGAATTGGTTGATAATACATATTCTTTCCAAAAATTGAAAATTACTTCACAAAAACTACTTCCTCATAAGGTACTCTGAATCGTGGTCCCCAAACACCTGCTTCAGTTCCTTTTCCAACTGAAATAATCATATTGATTTCGGCTCCACGAGGTAAACCCAAGGCTTTTTTAACTCGTAATTTATCAAATCCTTCCATCGGACAGGACTCAAACCCTTCTGCTGCAATCGAAAGCATAAACGTTTGAGCAGCAAGAGCACACGATTTATGCACACTTACGCGTTGGTCGGCTTTTCCACCCATGCGCATAAACGGTTTGCGTAAACCCATAAAAAAACAAATACTTCTGCGAACCAATGTTAAAAACCCAAAAGGATCGTTGCCATAGACCAAAAACATTAGCTTGCCATAATAATCCAAACCTCCTTTTTCAAGTTTATTAGGTTCACCTTTAATTTCACCTTTAATTTTATCATAATTCCATTTTGCACGCTCCTTCCACTTGTCTTGTCGTGTTACAAACACAACCATTTGTTGGGCTGTTTTAGCCGCGGATTGACTCAAGCAAAGGGGGATAAATTTCTTAACTTCTTCTTCAGATTGAATCCAATAAAATTCCCACAACTGCATATTACTACTGTTTGGAGATAATATGGCTCGTTCCAAACTGCGTTGAATTACTTCATTTGGTACAGGAATGGATGGGTCAAAATGGCGATTCGTTCTTCTGCGGTCTATAATGGATTGAAATGCGTTGGATAACATAGTTATTATTTTATTTTGAAGTGATTTTTATAAAATTCTCGATTAACAAACTACCGTGATTTCCCGAAACTTCAGGGTGAAATTGAACACCGAAAAATGGTTTCGTCTGGTGTTGCATCATTTCGTTTACACATGCATCTGAGGAAGCAACAAGCACAAAGCCGGGTGGAACTGAAATACTTTCGCAGTGGTCTTCCATCATTTCAAAAACTGGAGGAAATTTATCCAACAATGGCGAATCGATGTAGTTTTCAATTTCTTGCCAATCGCGATCTTCTTTCATTCGTGAACCACTTGCTCCATGAACTAAGCCAATCAATTGATGACCAAAACAAATTCCTAAAACAGGTTTTTGAAATTCTTTAAGCCAATTGACATGATTTATAAATTTTTCCATTTCCATCTCAGTAATCAACAACGGTGCTCCAGAGAAAATGAGTCCACTTCCCTCATTGGCAATTTCAAGTGTTAGATCGAAAAAAGGTACAGTTTTAAAATCGCAATATTCGTCAACCATTTGCTCAATGTAAGGCACTTTCGAACTACCGCAATCGACTATTATTATCATATTAAATTTCTAAAATTCCTAATCCTTGTCTTACTATTTCAGGTGCTCCTTGCGTACAATCTACAATCGTTGTCACATCTAATTTTCCGTAGCCGCCATCAATAATCATCGCCACATCATCATCATAAGTTTGATAAATTTCATAGGGATCTGAAAAATACTCTTGGATACTATCCGCTTTATTATGCAAAGACGTTGTTGCAATAGGATTTCCCAGTTGTCGCACGATTTCCAAAATAATTTCATTATCTGGAACACGAATTCCGATTTCCTTTTTGTTGGTATCAAAAATCTTCGGTATATCGTTGTTTGCAGGTAAAATAAACGTAAATGGACCCGGTAGATGATGTTTTAACAACTTAAATGTAGCTCTATCAATCTGTTTTGAATACAGGGAAAGATTTGATAGGTCGTGACAAATAATTGCAAAATTGATTTTATTAAGTTTCGCACCTTTTAATCTCGCTAGGTCTTGCAATGCTTTTTTATTCATTAAATCACAACCAATGGCATAAACAGAATCGGTTGGGAAAATGATAATCCCTCCTTTTTGGAGACAGTCAACAGCTTGTTGAATCAGTCGTTTATCAATATTATACGGGTTGATTTCTACAAACATTACTTAGCTATTTTACAGGATATGGCACGGTGATCACTCAGTTCTTCTTGTTGAATTTTAAATTCGTAGGAAGCTAATTCAGGGGAATGAAAAATGTAATCAATTCGACCAGCAGGAAGTTTTCCAATGTAAGTGCTTCCAAAACCTATAGAGGTATTTCTGAAAGCATCAGTTAAAGTACGATTGAATTGATTGTAAGTGTAAGACAAAGGCGTATCGTTGAAATCCCCGCAAACGATTGTTGGATAAGGTGAGTTACGTGCATGTTCTGAAACACGTCTAGCTTGTTCGGCTCTTTTTTGATAGGCTACATGTAGTTTTTTAAGCATGTATTTTATGGTTGATTCATCCGTTAAATTATCGATGGGATTTCCTGGTTTTATCTGATAATAATCGGATTGAAACTTTATTGATTGCAAATGCACATTGTAAATTCTAAAGGTATCAGCATCTTTAACAATGTCGGCATAAATACAGTAATTAAAGTCTTCACTACTTTGCGCATCAAACATAACGTCACCCTTGGCAATCATTGGGTATTTTGAAAACAATGCGATACCAAAATTTTGATGTGCATGTTTTTTATAAGCACTTCTTTCGTGATAAATTGTAGTTCCCATAATTCCATAAAGCGAATCAATTGTTGGGAAATCAGTTGGGTGATCTTGGCGATAAAACTCTTGAATACATAGGATATCTGGATTTTCACTTCGGATGTAATTGAATATTTTATTGCGGGTTTCAATTGCTCCTTCCCGATAGGGATTGTAAATATCAAAAAGGCGCACGTTGTAGGATAGAATCTTTAGTTCATTTTGCTTTTTGGAATCTTCAAACAAAGTGAAAGCAAAAGCTCTGAAATGAAGTTTTCCACCAATTAGAAGGACAACTAAGGAAACCAATGCCCACTTAGAACGAAAAACCATCCAAACCAATAATATCAAGATATTTACAAGTACTATTATCGGATAGGCAAGTCCAATAAAAGGAAGTAGAAATAAGGTTTCTGGGTGAATTAAAGGTGCTAAATAACAACTCAATAGCGTTAAAAAACTAATTACTGAGCCTGTTTTGAAAAGTAATGGAATTCCGAAATAGCGAATTTTACCCATTTTTACTTTGATTGAAAAGAAAATCTTTTTCTTCTTTGGTTAATGATTCGTAACCAGCTTTTGAAATTTTATCTAAAATGGCATCCGTTTTTTCTTGGCGTTTTTTCTTTTCTAAGTTATAATCTTCGTCTTTTTTGAAACCGCCTCTCGTTGTTGTGAACTTAGGTTTTTTGGGTTTATTGAATGAAAAGACGTTTTTAATATTTCCAAAAAGTCGGTACAAAATGTTAATGATATTGTTTTTTGAATACATATTTTGAATTGAAATTAAACCAAAGATTGCTCCGCCTAAGTGAGCAAAATGTGCTATGTCGTCATCGCTTCCCAAACCAATTAAGTCTTTCAATAAAAAGAAAATTGCGATAAAATAAATACGGATTGGAAAAACACCAAACAAAAGCACTTTTGTATTTGGGCTATAAAAAGCAAGTGCCGTAAAAATTGCCATCACAGAACCTGAAGCTCCAACCACAATATTGTGACTTTCTTGAAGTGCAGGAAAAATAAAGTGAGAAATGATTTCTAAAAAACCACCTGCAATTCCTCCGAAAATGTAGGTGTAAAGCAATCTTTTTCCATTGAAAATAGACTCAAAAAATTGTCCCGAAAAATAAAGGAACAACATATTGAAAACTAAGTGAAGTAGGTCAAAATGGGAAAAAATACTCGTGAAAATACCCCAAGGCTTAACGATAAAACCAAGAATGTCTGTATCGAGCGTAAATAAAATTGGGGCAATTGACCAGCTTGAGTCAAAAAGTAAAAGTCGATAAGTGACAAGTATCAACTGAATAAAAATGAAAACGAAAACGTTTGCAAATATCAATTTCGTGGTTACGCTACCGTGACGTAATTGAAACTGTAATTCTTCAACAAGATTTCTTGAGTTGTTCATGGTTTACCAGAAGTTATTTTTATCCGTTTTTCTCCAAATCAATACAATTATTCCACCGACAATTGCTCCGCCAACATGGGCTAAATGTGCAGTATTGTCGCCCGCATTATCTTGATAAGCTAAGTACATTTCCAGTAATAAATAGCCTCCAACCAAAAATTTCGCTTTTATTGGAAACATGAAATAAATCATAAATTCAGTATTGGGGAAAAGAATTGCGAAAGCTGCCATGATTCCAAAAACAGCACCAGACGCACCAACCATCGGCGTAAATGAATTGATTACGTAATCGTGATAGCTTGAGTTATCAATAAATGCAGCTTGGTTATATTCACCATTTCGAATCATATTATTGATTTCATTTAAGTCAAATCCTTGTTGAACTAATTGGTTTTTAAGAACTTCTAATTCATAAACTCCCATGATATTGTATAGACCAAAAGCTCCTAAAGCTGCGGCAATGTAGAAAATAAAAAACCGTTTCGGACCCCAGATTCTTTCTAGGTAAGCACCAAGCATGACGAATAGCCACATATTGAAAAAGATATGAAAAATACCTCCGTGCATAAAGAAATGGGTAACTATTTGGAACGGTTGAAAAAGGGGTGAGTTGACATAATGTGCACCAAATTGGGATACTAGGTCAATTTTTTGAGTTTCCAAAATAAGAGTAGCAACAAAAAACATGATGTTTAAAATCAAGATGTTTTTGGTTACTTGAGGTAAATTATTTAGCATATTAGAATTTTTGTGCTATTTCTTCAAATGTTAAGGTGCTTAAAATTTTCTTTCCTGTTGGAGAAAAACTGTGGTTCTCGCACTGAAATAATTGGTCTATGATTTTCTTTCCGTGATCGATTGTTGAAACCGATAAAGTTCTGCTTGCCGATTTCGCTATGTCTGCAATAAGTTTGTGCGCTAAATCCGATTTTTCAATTTCACGATGCATTAACGTTTCCATCATGTTATCTAGAACATCGTTGATGTGTTCATCTAAAAGAAAGGAAGGAATAGCATTAATTAGTAGGTACTCATTTTGTATTTCGCCTATAAAACCCAATTGATTGAATAAGGATGTATTCATACTCCATTCAATCGCTTCTTGTTTACTAATTTTTTTTTCGTAAGGAAACAATAATTGTTGTGCTGCTATCGGTGAATGTATAAAATTTGTTTGCAATTCATCGTACACAATGCGTTCATTTGCTCTTTTATAGTCAATAACTAAAAGACCAGATTTACAATTAGTTATTAAGAATTTACCTCTGATCAATAAGTTTTCTGTCTGTTCTGCAACAGGATTTTCGTTTGTTTCTTCCTCTTGAAATTCTATTTTTTGTGTTTCACTTGGAGCGTCTTCTTCTTTGATTTTATAGAAATTTTCCCAGTCGAGTGAACTTGGTGCATCGCTTCCAAAACCTACATTTTTCATTGCAGTTGAAAAACCACCAGAACTACTTCTTGAATTAGTGTTTGCATTGGAACTGGTGGTTTGAAATGGATTAAAATTTGGATTTACTTCAATATAAGGTGCTACAGGTTCAGATTTTCTAACAGAGCTTGGAACGTCAAAACTTGTTTCTTGCTCAAAATCCAGAGTAGGGTAGATGTTGTATTTTCCAAGTGCTTGTTTGACTGAACTTAATAGAATTGAATAGATAAACCGATCTTCTTCAAATTTAATTTCAGTTTTCGTTGGGTGAATATTGACATCAATTTTAGATGGATCGATATCGAAGAATATAAAGTAAGTGGGGTAGGTTTTATCGGCAATTAATCCTTCGTAGGCTTTTGTAATCGCGTGGTGAAAGTAACTATCTTTAAAAAATCGATTATTGACAAAAAGGTATTGTTCTCCTCTTGATTTTCTCGATGCATCAGGTTTTCCGATGTACCCGTGAATTTTTACAATATTTGTTTCTTCCTCTATCGGAACTAATTTTTCTTGAATTGATTTACCATAGACGTCAACAATTCTTTTTCTTAAAATCGCACTTTGAAGTTCATAAATCGCTTGACCATTGTGATAAAGTGAAAATTGTACATTCGGATGAGCGAAAATAATGCGTTCCATTTCTTCGCGAATATGTCCAAATTCAACAGCATCTGATTTTAAGAAATTTCTTCGAGCCGGAACATTGTAAAACAAGTTTTTCACTTCAAAAGAACTTCCTTTTGGGCAAACAACGCGTTCATTGATTTTGATTGTACTTCCTTCAACTTCAATTTTAACGCCTAATTCAGTTTCGTCTTTGTGCTTCGTTTTAAGCGTGACATGTGCAATAGCTGCAATTGATGCTAAAGCTTCTCCTCTAAACCCTTTGGTTTGCAAGTGAAATAAATCATCCGCAGATTTTAGTTTACTTGTTGCGTGGCGCTCAAAACAAAGAATTGCATCTTTTTCATTCATTCCATCTCCATCGTCAATGATTTGAATGAGTGTTCTACCTGCATCTTTGATAATCACTTTGACACTTGTAGCTCCGGCATCGATGGCATTTTCAACCATTTCTTTAATGACGGAAGCAGGACGTTGTATAACTTCTCCAGCGGCAATTTGATTTGCAATATGATCGGGTAATAATTGAATGATACTCATTTACTTCATGATTTTATGAATCACTTGTTCGATATCGTCAAGTCCATTAAAGATGAAATAGCCCAAAACAACAATCACCCCAATTAATATTAAAATTCTAAAATTTGCTTGATAATTAGCTTGTTGACGAACTTTTCCATGCGACCAATTTTCTTTAAATTGTTCACGCATAGCAGCAACACGCTCGTTTTCTGTTAGATTTTCGTTTTCTTGAAATTGCTTTCTTTTTAATTCCAAACGTTCTTTGCGTTCGTCGTAATAACGCGGCATAAAGTCAAATCGTTTGTGATGAATTTTAGTATTAAAGAGTTTTAGTGCCATTTTTTGCTGAATAAACAAAAATAGGGATTAATATTTTAACATTAATCCCTATTAACAAAACTTATAAAAGCAAATGATAAGACAAAAACTATATGCGAATGATTGTTCCTTTGTACTCGGATTTTTCACTAGCTTCTGGATGCTTTATTGTGACTTTCCAAATAAATACTTTATTCGCATTTACCATCTGTCCGTCTCTTTTATCTATTCCATCCCAAGGTTGTGAGGCATCTGAAGTTTCAAAAACAATCGCACCATCGTTTGGATCTATAATGACCATTTTGAATGGAGAATTTCTACTTTTAAGCGCAACAGGTAGGAAAGTAGTATTTCGTATATCCAATGAATTTGGATTAAAAGTATTGACTGCTAGTAAATTATAATCTTCTTTTACTCGAACTGTTTTACTTTCTGTAGATTTGCATCCTAGTTCATTAGTAACAATTGCATTCAATTCATAAGCTCCTTTGTTAAATCCAAAAACTTCTATGTTCTTTCCAGAAGCGTCAACCAATTTATTATTTAAAGTCCATTTAATTTTTGATTCATCTGTTTCAACATTTGCTTTTAAAACCGGCAAACCATTTTCATAGAGCAACTCAGAATCAAAATTCAAGGAAATTGACGGCGAAGGAATGACCTCAAAAGATTTTAACTCAACTAAATCACCTCTTTCATCAACTCCGTTTAAAATGTAAATTCCTGTTTGATTTAAATTGGACTTGTATTGTTTTTTGGCGCCAATTAATTCTAACTTACCGTTAGGATTTTTTAGCACAATAGATTTTGTATTTTCATTTTCAAATTCAAAGGATTCACCTTGACATTTCGTCGAAACAGCTGGAACTTTGTAGCCTGATTGAGGCTTTTGATTTTCAATTGAATTTTGAACAATGTTTGATTGGTAGTTCGGACTACTTGGAATCACACCATTTTCCAAATCCTTCATGAATTGATGAGCAGAATTTTCATATTCTCCTTTTACTTGGTTTTGCTCTAGATTTGTAAAAAGTTTTGCCGAATTTTCAATAGGATTTTTTTGTGTTGTTTTAGGATTAGTTATTGGTTTTTCAGCAGTTAAAACTGTTTTAGTTGTAGTTGTTTTTTTAGTTGTACTTGATTGTTTTTCAACTTGTTTAACTTCTTTTTTCTCGATTAAATTTTTTTGTTTTTCATCAGAATTAGAAACGATAAAAACAGAAACAGCTAAAGTTGCTGCTGCAAATCCAATTAATCCCCATTTAGTGAAGTTAATAGGTTTCACAAGGTTGCCTTTTGGCAGTTTTGATTCAAGGCTATTCCAAGCAGAAGCGTCATAAGGAAGCTCGTGATTTTCTAGTGAATCTTTAAATAATTTTTCAATATCTTTCATCTAATCGATGTGTTTATATTTCTCTTTTAAAATACGTTGCAAATTCATTTTTGCTTTTGCTAAATTGGATTTTGATGTTCCTTCATTGATTCCAAGTATGTCAGCAATCTCTTTGTGTGAATAATCTTCCATCACATAAAGGTTGAAAACAGCACGATAAGCAGGCGAAAGTTTTGAAACTGCTTCAAGGGCTACTTCTGCTTTCAGACTTACGGTATCAAAAATTTCTTTTTCTACCATTTCATCAACTGCTTCTTGTTTGAAATCAGTGTCTTTATCACTGAGAAAAGGATTGCGTTTGTTCTTGCGAATCGTATCAATTGCAGTATTTGCAATAATTCTACGAATCCAACCATCAAACGAACCTTTAAAATCAAAATGTTCCAATTTGTCAAAGACCTTAATGAATCCTTCTTGAAGAACTTCTTGAGCTGTATCTCTATCTGAAATATATCTCAAGCAAACAGCAAACATTTTTCCATAGAATTGTTTGAACAAAGCCTCTTGCGAACGTCTTTCACCTTTGAGGCAGCCCTCTACAATTTCCTTTAAATGATCCTTTTTCTCCAATTTTTCAACAAGTTCTTAACGACCGTCAAAGTTAATGGTTGCCTTGAAATAGCAACATAATTTATTTTATTCTTCAAATTCGTTCTAATTAGGTCAAATTAACTAAATTCGTGGCACTTAAAGTTTCACTAATTAATAAGGTTCAAATATGAAAGTAACAGTAGTAGGCGCAGGAAATGTAGGCGCAACATGTGCGGATGTTTTAGCTTCGCGCGAAATTGCAAACGAAATCGTTTTGTTAGACATTAAAGAAGGATTTGCAGAAGGAAAAGCTTTAGACATTTGGCAAACATCTCCAATCAATTTGTACGATTCAAGAACAATTGGTTCAACAAATGATTATTCTAAAACAGCTGATTCAGACGTAGTTGTAATTACATCGGGTTTACCAAGAAAACCAGGAATGTCTCGTGACGATCTTATTGCTACCAATGCTGGTATCGTTAAGACAGTGACAGAGAACGTTGTGAAGTATTCTCCGAATGCAATTATTATCATCGTTTCAAATCCGTTAGATGTAATGACTTATTGTGCTTATTTGAGTGCAAAAACTGATTCTAGCAAAGTATTTGGTATGGCTGGTGTTTTAGATACAGCTCGTTACCGTGCTTTTTTAGCAACAGAATTAAATGTTTCTCCTAAAGATATCCAAGCAGTTTTGATGGGAGGACATGGAGACACAATGGTTCCACTTCCTCGCTACACAACGGTTGGTGGTATTCCAGTTACTGAGTTAATCGAAGAGTCAAAATTGAATGAAATCATCGAAAGAACGAAATTTGGTGGTGGAGAAATCGTTAAATTATTAGGAACTTCTGCTTGGTATGCGCCAGGTGCAGCTGCTGCTCAAATGGTTGAAGCAATCGTTCGCGATCAAAAACGCATCTTCCCAGTTTGTGCTTGGTTGAACGGTGAATACGGAATGAAAGATATCTACTTAGGTGTTCCTGTAGTTTTAGGTAAAAACGGTATCGAAAAAATTATCGAGTTGCAATTAAACGAAGACGAAAAAGCATTGTTAGCAGAATCTGCAGAGGCTGTAAAAAGCGTTATGGAAGTTTTAGATAATATGAATGCAAACGCATAATTAAAATCTAAACATAAATTTAAAGCGGATGAAAGTCCGCTTTTTTTTGTGCTAATTTTGATAAAAAATGAATAAAATTAACCTTTAATCATTTCTCAAGATTCAATTCCTTTTTTCTAATTTTGATTAGTTCGTCAATTTGCAAGACAGTGTCTTTTTTGAATGTTGAATTCACAGTAAAAAGCAACTCTTTTTTTCCTTTTTTACCTTCTGGAGAAAAATATACTTTTTGACCAACTTTCAATGAAACTCCACTAGTAGACATTGGACTTAAATTGGGATTCATCACTCCAGGAATTACCAATGCGATGGATTTCATCGAACCGTTTTTAAAAGTCATTGGAATGTATTGCGCATTTATTCGATTATTAAATGCAAGGAAGCTCAAAAGTAAACCCGCTAAAACGGCTTTAATTTGTATGTGTTTGTTTTTCATATAGTTTCGACAAACAAATTGACAAAATGTTTAGAAACAGGTGCTGAAAAGGTTGATTTTAAAGCTATTCAAATGAAATAGTTACAAAAAAAGAGGTACGGATAATAATATGAACCGTACCTCTTTAAATTAAATTTTTGAATTCAAACTTGCCCATGCACCACCATTGTGTACATCGTAGCCTTTAGATTTTAGGATTCCTTTTGCTGATCCACTTCTCATTCCAGAAGCACAACAAGTTATAATCACTTTATTTTTGGGGATTTTACTTAATGAACTAGCGATTTCCGGAAGAGGAATATTAACAGCGCCTTTGATATGTCCCGATTTGAATTCACCTTGCGAGCGAACATCGACTATCATTGCTCCATTTTTTACTAATTCTTTGTAATCAACAGACTTAATACCGAATAATTTTGAAAGGATTGACATACTTAAACAGTTACAAGGTAATTAACATCTAACCAAGAACCACCATTTTCGCATTCAACACCAATAGATTGAAAATAATGAGTTGCTTGACCACTTCTATTTCCACTCGCACAGCAAAAAACGATAGGTTGTTCCATTGCTCGAATTTCTTCGATGTGAGCTGTAATTTCTTGTAATGGAATATTAACTGATCCAACAACATGACCACCAGCAAATTCGGCATGTGTTCTAACATCTACGATTGTTCCAATTTTTGACATAACTTAATTTTTAGTTGTTACTACTTTTTTTATTAATTGAAAAATTAAATCTCCAATCATTGCTCCCATCAATATGTTAAAAAACACATTTGAACGAATCGCACATCCCGTTTCACATGGAAATAAAAAGAAATAAGCCAATCCACCAAATGCACCAATTACGTAGCCGATGAGGTTCATTAAGGTTGCAGTTTTAATCATTTTCTAAATTTATAGGACAAAAGTACACAAGTGAATTTGAATGATTTGTAACATTAGATACATTAATAAGTGGCATGGTTAAAAATACTTGCTTATTTTTGAAAAAAACAAAATAGAGCATGAAACACGTATCCTTAGCAGCGATTGAAAGAGCAATCGATGTAGTTGACAATTTAAACGATGACCAATTAGAAGCTACTTTTGAAAAATATGCATTAACACAGCAAATGCTGTTGGAATATGTGATGTCAGCGCCAATTGAATACGAAAATGAAGAGTTGGAAGGCTTATTAGTCTATTATTTTTGTCTAATCAATGAGTGTTTCAGTCAAGAAGGAATTAAATTTAGAGAAGTTACCGAGGAAGACATAGATGAAATGCAAGAGCCTTTTGAGGAAATGCTAGATCAATATTTCGATGATGAAGATGAGGAGATTTTAGAATCGTTTTGTGATCAACCTGAACTTGCACAATTTATGGCAATGGAAGTTTCAACTGATGATGAAGACGGAAGCACAATGAGTGACGAAACGGCTAGTCAATTATTCACAGTTACAATCGCAATGATTAGCTTGATGAATAGAGCAATTGAGGCTTAAATTAATTTTTCTAATTCCTAACACTAAACTATTTTTCGTATGTTGAAAATTGATATGCACACCCATATTATTCCGAAAACGATGCCCAATTGGACGGAAAAATTCGGATATGGAAAATTTATCAATTTAGTTCATAATGAAGATCGCTCTGCAGATATGATACAAGGCGGACAGTTTTTTAGAAGAATTCAGGAAAATTGTTGGAATGAGGAATTGAGAATTGGTGAATATGAGCAATTTAATACACAAGTTCAGGTTGTTTGTACTATTCCCGTTCTATTTTCTTATTGGGCAAAAACAGCTGACTGTGTTGAGTTATCACAATTTTTAAACGACCATATTGCCGATTTAGTGGCGAAATATCCGAAGAATTACATTGGCTTGGCGACCATTCCAATGCAAGATACGGAGGCAGCGATTAAAGAATTAGAACGAGCAAAAGCAACAGGGCATGTCGGAATTCAAATTGGGTCAAATATCAACGATGAAAATTTAAGCGAAGAAAAATTTTTTCCCATTTTTGAAGCGTGTGAGCGTTTGGGTATGGCAGTCATGGTGCATCCTTGGCAAATGATGGGATTTGATTCGATGAAAAAATACTGGTTGCCTTGGTTGGTAGGAATGCCAGCAGAAACCTCCCGAGCAGCTTGCTCAATGATTTTTGGTGGTGTTTTAGAAAGATTACCAAATTTAAGAGTATGTTTCTCCCATGCTGGAGGTTCTTTTCTGCCAACTTTAGGACGAATTGAACACGGATTTAATTGTCGCCCTGATTTAGTAGCAATTGATAATCCAATAAATCCAAGAGAATATGTAGGTAAATTTTGGGTTGATTGCATCACGCACGATATCGATGCTTTGAAATATATTCTAAAGTTACAAGGTTCAAAGCGTGTTTGTTTAGGTTCAGATTATCCCTTCCCTCTCGGAGATTTGGAGATTGGGAAATTCATTGAAGAAAGTGATTTGCCTTTAACCACTATTGAAGACATCTTTTCTCACTCAACCTTAGAATGGTTAAATTTGAAAAAGGACTTATTCGTTTAACTTTCTTCTCAACCTCGAATTAGTTGTTTTAATTCATAATTAATGTGCATAAGCGTTAAGGTATTCGGGATATTTTTCAAGTTTTAAAAACGTACTTTTGTATCTATGCAATTCATTAATTTCTTCTTACCATTTATTTACCTCGCCTTTTTTTTGTGGCTCATTGCAAAATTGAATTATTTCAAATTAGCAGGTTTCAGCTCGATTTCTTTACAAGTTGCATTTCTTCTTAAGGCTTTTAGTGGTTTCGTTATTTATTTGATTTACACTTACTACTATCCTGTTCGTTTAGAGGCTGATACCTTTAAATATTTCGACGACAGCAAATTTATGTACAACGCAATTTGGCATCATCCTATTGATTATTTCAAAATGTTATTTGGGATAAATTGTGAAAACGATTATTTTCTAAAGAATTATTACTCAGATATGTATAATTGGTATCGTTCCTATGATAATGGTTTACTTAATGATAATCGCTTGGTAATTCGAATCAATGCCTTCATTCGTTTGTTTTCTTTTGGAAATTACCATGTTCATAGTTTATTTTTTAATTTTCTTACGTTCCTCGGATCTTACTCACTTGCGCGCCTTTTCCTAAC
>JBILQY010000051.1:0-10917 GCA_044372955.1 Crocinitomicaceae bacterium
TTTTTTGGAGTGCTGGGATTTTGAAAGAAGCAATTCTAATTTTTGCACTTGGTTCGTTTAGTTGGAACTTTTACATGATAATGAAAGGAAATCGTAAATTGAAAACCTACCTTTGGCTTTTGTCGCTAATACCGATTTTAATCGTTATGAAACTCTATGTTTTCGTGGCCTTTATTCCGGCTGTGATAGCTTGGTGGATTTCTCAAAAAACGAAACGAACTATTTTAGTTCACCTAGTATCGATTCTTGTTTGTGTTATGGGCGCAATGCTAATTGGTTATTTAGTTCCTACTTATAATTTTTTGGTGATCATGGCTGCAAAACAAGGTGATTTCATCAATTTAGCTAAATTCTTAAATGCTAATAGCTCCATTTACATGGAATACCTTGAACCTAATTTATGGTCATTTATCAAAGCTAGCCCTAAGGCTTTTGTTAATACCTTAACACGACCTTGGCCAACTGAATTGCGTGGTGTTTTGTTCTATCCGCCGCTTTTTGAGAATATTTTTATCCTATTCGTTCTCTTTACAGGCTGGTTTTATCGCAAAAAAGTGACAGCTCAACAATGGAAATTTATTCTTTTCTGTCTAACTTTTTCTATCTTACTATTTATTATTATAGGACTTACAACGCCAATTATTGGAGCTATTGTACGTTACAAAATTCCTGCAATGCCTTTTTTAATAATCGTTGCATTACTGTTTTTTGATGGTTCTAAACTTCCTTTTTCTATTCGTTCCAATAAAATTATCGTATGGCTAAATTCGCTTTTATAACTGGTGCTACCTCAGGTTTTGGAGAGGCTACTGCACGTATTTTTGCTAAAAATGGATATTCACTAGTGCTTTTAGCTCGAAGAAAAGATAGACTTGAACAACTAAAAAATGAACTAAGTTCTTCTGAAATTCAAGTTGAAATTCTTTGTGCGGATGTAAGAAATGAAGAGGAAGTAAATTCATGTATCGCATCTTTACCAGATTCTATTAAAAATGGAATTCAAATTTTAATAAATAACGCTGGATTAGCAGTAGGCCGAGGCCCAATAGATACGGGTTTAACTGACGATTGGGAAAGGATGATTGATACCAACATCAAAGGTTTATTGTATGTGTCTAAAGCCATAATTCCATTCTTAAAAGCTAATGGAAATGGACAAATTATCAATCTTGCGAGTATTGCTGGCAAAGAGGTTTATGCTGGTGGGAATGTTTATTGCGCTACTAAACACGCTGTTGATTCACTTTCTCGTGCTATGCGAATTGATTTAGTAGAATATGGGATTAAAGTAACCAATATTGCTCCAGGTGCTGCGGCAACCGAATTTTCTTTGGTACGTTTTAAAGGCGACACTCAAACGGCAGCTTCAGTTTATGATGGTTTTGATCCTTTAGTCGCGCAAGATATTGCTGAAACGATTTGGTTTGTTGCAAGTCGTCCAGCACACGTGACTATTAATGACTTAACCATCATGCCTACTGCACAAGCTGCTGCTACAGTGCTTTGGAAAAAATAGAAATTAATTAATTTACTTTATGCGTATTCTTTCATCTTTAACGATTGTATTTTTCGTTAGTTTTCAATCATTTGCTCAAGACAGTTTATCTGTACTTTTTATTGGAAATAGTTATGTTTACACCTTCGATTTACCAACAGTACTAAAAAATTTAGCCGAATCGAAAGGAGATATTTTAGCGGTTGCTTCTAAAACGAATGGTGGTTACACTTTTCAAAATCATGTAAACGATCCTGTAACTTACAATAAAATTCATCTTACTGATTGGAATTATGTTGTTTTACAGGGACAAAGTCAAGAACCAAGTTTTCCTTATTCGCAAGTAAATTCAACAACCTTGCCTTTTGCACTTCAATTAGCCGATTCAGTTTATGCTAATTCTCCTTGTTCGCAGGTTCAATATTTTATGACATGGGGACGACAAAACGGTGACCCACAATGGGATTCAATCAATACGTTTGATAAAATGAATGGAAGACTTCGCGATGCCTATTTGAGAATTGCAGAAAATGCCAATGCAAGTGTCGCTGCCGCTGGTCCTGCGTGGAAGTATGTTCGCGACAATCATCCAACGATTAATCTTTTCTCTTCCGATGGTTCTCATCCAAGTTTTTCTGGAACTTATCTCAATGCATGTGTTTTTTATAGCTCTTTATATCATAAGTCACCAGTTGGGGCAACTTACATTGGTTCGCTTGATTTAGCAACGGCACAAATTCTTCAAGATGTCGCTCGTTTGACTGTTTTAGACAGTATGCAAACTTGGAAATTAACCCATCCCGATTCATTGACTTTTGTAAGTTTTAATTTTTCGCAAATTGGAAGTTCTTTAACTTATCAATTTAATTCAAACGCTGAAAATGTGAATGATTACTTCTGGAATTTTGGCGACGGCGCTAACTCAACTTTACAAAATCCTTCACACACTTTTCAGAGTAATGGAACTTATACTATTGAATTGATAGGGTCAGGTCCTTGTGGTGCGGATACAATTTCAAAAGAAATAACAATTAACATTGCTGGAATTAATGAATTAAGTAATGGAATTACAATCCAAACAATTGATAAAAACAACTTTCTTATTAAAGGAAAACTGAACACAAAAGAAACTAATGTTTTTGATTTAACTGGAAGAAAAACACCTTTTCAACTTCAAGAAATAGGCAATAATGAATTAATTATAACAACAACAGCTTCAGGAATTTTATTTCTAAATTCGAAAAGTTTAAATGGAGAATTTACGTTGAAGTTTCCATTGTTTGCAGATTAACATTAGGTATCTCTTTTTATGATTTAGTTTTGGCTAGAATAGAAAAGAAAACATAAAAAAAAGCGAATTCAATAAGTTGAATTCGCTTTTTTTAATTGACTAAATATTGCTTAATAACCTCCTTCTTCGTATGTAACTAAAGGCGTTAGGTTTGCGATTAAATCCTCGTAACGTTGTTTTAATTTTTTCTTGTCATCGGCTTGACCAAATGCTTTTGTTGCTTCAAGCTCTGCAATTTCCATATCTAATGCGTTTACTTTTTCGTAGTATGTTGACATTGTATATTCAACCGCACGTGAGAAATACATTTTAGTGTAGTTGTTTCCATTTTCATTCAAGTAAACAAACATATTGTGTGTTTTTTCTTGTAAATCGATATCCATTCTGATTACATAAACTACATAAGCAAACATAACGCGTAATTCTTCATATCCTTTCAAAGTTCCACTTTTTAATACTCTTTCAAAGAATTGGTAATCTTGCGTTTCACCTTTTTGGCTATAGATTTCAGCAATTGTAACGTTTGTACTTTTGATGTTTTCTTTCTCCATATTTCTAGCGAAAGTTAAAGCCTCATCTGGATTTGCTGCCATAAGTGCTTGTAAAGTAGAAGAAATTACCAAAAATGATTTTTCTTTCGATAAAACTTCTTTCAAGAAAACGGTAGCATCTTCTTTACTTAATGAACTTAAGCTACTTACTGCTGTTGAACGTGTTTGAGATTTTACATCGTTTTGAGCAATCTCTTTGATTTTCAACAAATACTTCTCTTCTAATTTCTCATTTACTTTAGCGTAGTTTTCAACTGCAGCTTGACGAATAGCCCAGAAAGGATCGTTCATTGCGTCATACATTAACTTGCTAACCTCTGGACTTTTAACTCGCATTGTTCTTTTCAAAGCAGTCATTCTCGCCATAAATCTTGGAGAGTTGTAATATTGATGAACAAATTGACTTGCGGGTTTGTCTTCGTAAAATTTACCTAAAAGCACTTGATTTTCATCAAACAATACGTTTTTCAATTCTCCTGTGTAACTAAAAGTAAACGATTGGTCAATGCTGTCAATAATTACTTTTTCAGATCTTTTACCGTTCGCATCCCAAATAGCAAATGTCACAGGCAATTTATAAATTGGGAAATCATCTGTAGCTTGTTTTTGTTCAGTTGTGATTGTAACTGTTTTATTTTCAACATTTATCGTTTGAGTTGTAAAAACAATTGGATGTCCTTTGCTTAAAAACCATTGGTTAAAAAACCAGTTTAAATCCTCACCTGTAACCTCTTCAAAAGCCATTCTTAAGTTGTGAACTTCAGCTGCTTTGTATTTATTAGTTGTCAAATAGTTATTTAAACCTTTGAAAAATGCTTCATCACCTAGATAGTTTCGTAACATATGTAAAATACGACCACCTTTATTATAAGAGTGACCATCAAACATATCTTCTTTGTCGTAATGCGCGTACCAAATTAAATCGTGATATCCTTGTTGCATTCCACTGCTAAAATATCCGCTTGCTTCTTGTTCAGCTTGATAGTCAGCTTCGTCAATTCCATATCTGTGTTCATCCCATAAATACTGAGAGTAGTTTGCGAATGATTCGTTCAAAGGTAAATTAGCCCAAGATTCGCAGGTAACTAAATCTCCAAACCAATGGTGAAACAATTCGTGTGCGATAGTTGATTGATCATTTCCGTCCATTAACTCGCGGTCAGTTTTGTAAACATAATCACCAAAAATTACAGCTCCCGTATTTTCCATTGCTCCTGAAACGTAATCTCTAACTACGATTTGGCTGTATTTATCCCAAGGAAATTCAACTCCTAATTTTTGAGAGAAAAACTTAATCATTGCTGGAGTTTCACCAAAAATTGCTTTTGCATTTGCTTCAAATTCTGGTTCAACATAATAATTTACATCCATTTTTGTTCCATCAGGACGCGTGTAAATGTCCTTTACAACTTTAAATTCACCAACAGCCATCATAAATAAATAAGGTGCGTGCGGTAAATCTTGTTTCCAATGATCTGTGCGTGTTCCGTTTGCATTTTTAACTGATGCAATCATTTTACCGTTTGAAAGCGTCAAATATTTATCTTCAACTGTGATAAACATTTCTTGTGTTGTTTTTGCATTTGGTGCATCAACTGTTGGAAACCAAACTGAATTTGCTTCCGTTTCTCCTTGTGTCCAGATTTGAGGCATTTTACCTTTAATTTCTCCTTTAGGATTGATGAAATACAACCCTTTATCTGAAGTTATCGCAGCACTTCCACCTGTTGTACGCTCATCTGGTTTGGAAACGTAATCAATTACAACTGTGAATTTCTCGTCACGCGTATATACTTTATCTAATTTAATTCTCAGTTTCAAAGAATCGGTATACGTGTATGTAAGGGCTTTGCCATTCAATTCTACTTTATTGATATCCATTCCTTTTGCATCTAAAATCAAACTATCAGAAGCATAAAAATGTTGTTTCGCACTAATCGTAGCTTTACCGTTCATTCTTGATTTTTTCCAATCAAAATTTACTTCCAATTTCGTGTGAATCAAGTCTGTTAAAAGCGTTCTAGATGGGTTGTAAATTCCTCTTACTTTTGGTTCTTCACCGTAGTAATCACCTTCTTCTCCATAGTATTCTTCGCCTTCACCATAATATTCCTCTCCTTCACCTTCATAGTTTTCATCACCATAATATTCACCTTCAATAGGAAACTCTTCAGCAACTGTTTTATCAGATTTACAACTTAACAAGACAAGCACAAAAAATAGTGCGTACACGATTTTATTCATTTTTCAGTATTTTACACAAAACTGCTGAAATTATTTCATTTAGCAAGTTAATTTGCTCAAAAAGTAGAATCGATATTTAGAAAGGTTTCGTTAGTTTTGCTGAAAATTAATCCAATGACAGACTTCAAATCCTACGACTTTAACGGTAAAAAAGTACTAATCCGTGTGGACTTTAATGTTCCTTTAGATAAAGAAACGCTTGAAATCACAGATGATAAAAGAATTCGTGCAGCACTTCCAACAATGCTTCATATCTTAAAAGGCGGTGGAAGTTTAATTGTAATGTCGCATTTAGGTAGACCAAAAGAAGGTCCTGAGGATAAATACTCTTTACGTCATATCACAGCGCGCATTGCAGAATTGGTTGGAACAAATGTTTTATTCGCTAATGACTGTATTGGTGCTGAAGCAGTAGAAAAAAGTAAAGCATTGAAAGCGGGTGAAATTCTAGTTTTAGAAAACGTTAGATTCTATAAAGAAGAAACAAAAGGCGATATGGATTTCGCTGGCAAATTAGCTGCTCTTGGAGATTGTTACGTAAACGATGCGTTCGGAACGGCTCACCGTGCACACGCAAGTACAACACAAATTGCAAGTTTCTTCCCAAATGATAAAATGGCAGGATTCTTAATGGATGCTGAAATTGAAAGCGCTCGAAAAGTTATGGAAAAAACGGAACGTCCATTTACAGCAATCGTTGGTGGAGCAAAAGTTTCAGATAAAGTTTTAATTGTTGAAAATTTATTAAATGTTGCAGACAATATCATCATTGGTGGTGGAATGGCTTACACATTTTTCAAGGCTCAAGGGGGAGAAATTGGAAACTCTTTATGTGAAGAAGAAAGATTTGAAACGTGTCTTGAAATTTTAGATAAAGCAAAAGAAAAAGGTGTAAACATCTATCTTCCTGTTGATTCTACTATTGCCGATAAATTTGCACCTGATGCAGCCACAGAAAATGCTGCAAGTAATACAATTCCATCAGGTTGGATGGGCCTAGATATTGGAACAGAAGCGGCTTCAATTTTTAAAGAAGTAGTATTAAATAGCAAAACAATTCTTTGGAATGGTCCAATGGGTGTTTTTGAAATGGATGCATTCGCAAATGGAACACGTACTATTGCTGAAGCAGTTGCCGAAGCGACAAAAGCAGGAGCGTATAGTTTAATTGGTGGTGGCGACAGTGCTGCAGCAGTTCAGAAATTCGGATTCGCAGACGCTGTAAGTCACGTTAGTACTGGTGGTGGTGCACTTTTAGAATATTTTGAAGGAAAAGAACTTCCTGGAATTAAAGCGATTTTGGATTAGAAGTATTACTGAAGGTTGGTTGAAAATCTATTCATTTATTGGTTTATACAATTCAACCTACTAATTCTACAATTCAACTTGAAATGACTTTAAGTCGTGTTTTAGTTGTCGTAATCTTGTATCAAAATCGACAACATGAAACAAATTCTACTATTCTCAACAATGCTTTTGCTGACACAATCGTTGTTTGCTCAAGTAAAAACACAAACGATTAAAGGAACAGTTACCGACAAACAATCTTTGCAAACTATTCCCGGAGTTTTGGTCCAAATTCCCGAAAGTGACCCAGCTAAAATGACGCGAACAGATGTCAATGGCAACTTCAAATTAGAAGGAATTACCCCGGGACGTTACAGCCTTAAATTTAATTATTCAGGCTACAAAGAAGTCTTCATTTCAAACGTAATTGTTAGCGCTGGAAAAGAAACAGTTATCGATATTCCTTTAGAAGAAAGCATCACTGAATTAAATGCGGTTACTGTCAATGCAAAGAAAAAAACAATGAACAACGAATTGACTTCTGTTAGCGGTCGTTCGTTTTCGATGGAAGAAGTGAATCGCTATGCTGGCGGACGTTCTGACCCTGCACGTTTAGCTTCCAACTTTGCCGGTGTGAGTTCTCCTGACGATTCGCGCAACGATTTAGTAATCCGTGGAAATTCACCAATTGGCGTACTTTGGCGCATCGAAGGTTTGAATATTTCAAATCCGAATCACTTTGCAACTATTGGAACAACAGGTGGGCCAGTATCAGCAATCAACACCAATTTATTGCGCAATTCAGACTTTATGACTTCTGCTTTTCCTGCTGAATATGGAAATGCCAATGCTGGAGTTTTTGACCTCGGTTTACGAAATGGAAACAGTGACAAAAGAGAACATACATTTCAATTCGGAGCGCTAACAGGTTTGGAATTTATGACGGAAGGTCCAATAAAAAAAGACAATGGTTCTTCATATTTAGTGGCTTATCGCTATGGTTTTACAGGTGTTGCACAAAAATTAGGTATTCCAATTGGAACAGCAGCAACACCCTTTTATCAAGATTTAACTTTCAAAATCAATACTGGAACTTCAAAAATTGGAAAATTCACCTTCTTCGGAATTGGAGCCTTGAGCAGCATCGATTTCTTACACACGAAAATTGATTCTTCTGATTTATTTGCTGATGCTTCCAAAGATACTTATTTCACCAGTCAAATTGGGCTTTTTGGAGTAAAACATGTAATTCGCTTGAATGATAAATCCTATTTCAACACGGTTATCGGAATGAATTATGGCGGTTCAAACTATTTAGAAGATACTTTGAGTATTTCTAGTGTTCCAAATAGAGCAATTGAAAACAAGACACAACGTGCCAATACAACTTTAAACACTTCCTTTAATTCAAAAATCAACGCTAGATTATTTTTCAAAACGGGAATAATCGCAGAATTACTTAACGTTTCTTTAAATATGAGAAGCAGAAGCAATTCACCAACATGGATTGAGTATTGGGATTCAAAGAAAAATGCAGGATTAATTCAAGGATATGCGCACACGAAATACAGTTTCAACGATGATTTAACCTTAAATGTTGGTTTACATTCGCAATTCTTGACTTTGAATAATTCCTATGCAGTTGAACCTAGAATTGGCTTAAAATATCAATTGATGAAAAATAGCACCTTGAGTTTCGGTTACGGAATGCACAGTCAAATGCAAGCTTTAGATGCCTATTTCATTCAATCATTTGACAGCAATGGAAATGCTCAACAACTTAATAAAAATTTAGATTTCACACGCAGCCAACAATTGGTTTTAGGTTATGAATTTTTACCATCAAAAGAATGGAGAGTAAAAACAGAAATATATTATCAATATTTAAGTTCTGTTCCTGTTCAACGATTTGCTAGTAGTTATTCTATGTTAAATGCTGGGGCTTCCTTTTTTCCAAATGATGTTTCTGACTTAATAAATGAAGGTAATGGCGAAAATTATGGTGTAGAATTAACGGTTGAGCGCTATTTCAGCAAAGGATTCTATGGTTTATTGACAGGTTCATTGTACCAAGCGAAATATACCGCAAGTGACAACATCGAGCGCAATACTGCTTTCAACGGACAATACGTATACAATTTATTGGTTGGTAAAGAAATCAAAGTTGGAAAAGACAAACGCAACGCGATTATGATTGATTTGAAATTCACTCAAGCAGGCGGACGGTTCTACACACCAGTTGATTTGGTTCAATCGCAAGCTGCAAACGAACAAGTTTTGAAAGGCGATGATTATGCATTCACTGAAACTGTGGATTACAACTTGGACCAACTCGAACAAATTTTGAATCCTGATTTGTTTTTCAGAATCAATCACAAAATAATCTTAAACATCGAATCAGTAAAGAAAATCAGTAATTATTTCAACGGTCGTTTAATTCTACAAATTGACCATCTCGAAGGCGATAATGCAATTGTTAGCCGCGACCGTGTGGGAGATTTTAAGGGGTGGTTGAGCTGAGAAAGAAGTGAATGATGCGATTGAAAAGTTTAGTAATATAATTTAACGTTTGCAATTCAATTATTAAAATCAGGTATTTCTACCTAGTCCATTTTGTTGTAAAAAACTTAGATTTGTGAAATTAAAATTTACAAAATTATGAAAAAACTAGCTTGTTTTTAGTTGTTGCATTCATGTCAAAACTAATCTAAATTTATACTTAAAAACACCTACCATGTTAAAATATCTTCTTTTACTATTATTACCACTAAATATTTTCTTTCACTTTGGTCAATTGAATGGAACTTATACTATTGGTGGTTTAAATCCGAATTATTCAACCCTTACCTCAGCAGTTAATTCTTTAATTTCTAATGGAATTAATGGTCCTGTTGTTTTTAACATTCGTAATGGAGTTTATCAAGAACGTGTGACAATTCCTCAAATAACTGGAGCAAATTCATTAAATACAATTACCATACAATCTGAGAGTGGGAATAAAGATTCTGTAATAATTAAACATTCTCATGGATCATTAAGTACTTTATTAAACAGTACAATTACTTTAAACGGTACAGATTTTATAAAAATTAAAGATATTACATTACAATCTATTCCAACTTCTCCAACGAGTACTTCTTATTTACGAGTTCTTTATATTTGTAATAACGCAAATAATGTTACAATTGAGAATAACAATTTGATTTCATGGAGAGTTGCGAATCTTTCAACTGCAGGAGGAGCAAATATTTTTATTGGAGGTGATGGAGGTGAAACATCAGATTGTGACACAATAAAAATAGTTGGGAATACAATTATTGGTGGAATTATCGGTATACATCATCGTGGATATAGTATTTATGAAGGTGTTTATCTTTCTCGACAAATTATCATTGATGGTAACACATTTAAAGAACAAGGTGATCAGGCCATTCGATTGAATACTATAAAAAATGTATTTGTAAGAAATAATAAAATTGAACAATTATTAGTTGACCCATCTTTTATTGGAATAGAATTAGATTATATAGCTGATTCTTTGCAAGTTGACAGAAATAAAATTGATCTAATCGGCGGAGGTACAGGGATTGATATTAACAATGTTCAGGCGGGTTCTTTTAATCATCGTAGATTAATTAATAACATGATATCAATTGGACCAGAATATATTTCTGGTAATCCTTATGGCATCAAAGCCCACAATTCTGACTTGATTACGACTGCTTTCAATTCCATATTAATTAGCTCTCCAACAACATCAAGTATTTGTCTTTTTGCAGAAAACATGAATGTTTACAATAATCAGTTTATAAATACCGGAGGAGGAAGTGCGATTTCTTATCAAACTCAATCACCATTCCTATCTAACTATAATAATCTTTTTACAACAGGAACAATGGTTTCAAATATTGGAGTTACAATTTCTGATATAAATATTATTAATGGTAATGAAGCAAATTCAATTAGCCTTAATCCGATGTTCCTTACTAATAATATGCTAATACCCCTTAATAGTGCTGTTAACAATCTAGGAATACCTTACGCAAATG
>JBILQY010000125.1:0-7196 GCA_044372955.1 Crocinitomicaceae bacterium
GCCCATAACGTTTCGGGGCTTTGCGAAGTTGGAGGTTAAAATGCACTATGTTTCAGCCTAGCACAAAAGTATGTAAAAAGAACGAATGTTGAAATTGGCACTTCAGCCCCAATTTCGCAAAACCCCAGTTGAACCGACGTCCTACGGACGAGAACTCAATATTCCCAAAAATAATATATTTCTTTGAATTCACTTTATAAAATCAATAGTATGACTTCAAAAAAAATGGATTAGTCAAAATCATCTTAAATCCAGAAGCTCAGCGCTTGCTTATTGAGATGAACAATTACATGAATGCGAAGAGTTATTCTCCTCGAAGTATTGAAAGCTATGTGCGAGAGATGCGTTTGTTGTTTTCACATTATAACGACCTTCCTCCTAAGTCGATTACCCAGAACGACATTGTTAATTACATCAATTTCATCAAGATTGAACATGGTGTAAGTCGTGATAAATGTCGTATGACAGCACAATCTTGTAGTTTTTTTTACAAGCATATCTACAAAGCTGAATTTATTGTTCCAAGCGCTTTTTATCCTCGTAAAGAATTTCGTTTACCTGAGATTTTAAGTGAAGAACAAGTCCTTAAAGTGTTAGCTTCTTGCACCAATATCAAACATAAATTATTGGTTGGATTGTTTTATGGTACTGGGATGCGTATGAGTGAATTGAAGAATTTACGTATGAAGGAAATCGACCGAGAGAACTCACAGATTAAAGTAATTGCAGGCAAAGGTTCACGCGATCGATTTACGCTTTTACCCAAACAATTGCTCGGAGAAATGGAACAATACTATAGGCAACATCGACCTAAAGTGTATTTTTTTGAAGGTCAAACACCTGGGAAACCAATGAACGAACGCTCCATTCAACATGCACTTCGTCAGTGTATGAAATTGGCAGGTTTGGAAGAACACAAATTTTCAGCACATTCACTTCGCCATTCATTTGCCACACATTTACTCGATCAAGGGAATGATATTCATACGATTAAAGAATTGTTGGGACATTCAAAAATTGAAACTACAATGATTTATTTGCACCTTCAAAAAAAGAAACGTGCTGCTTTATGTTCGCCTTTTGATTTTATAATGAATCAAAATGACTGAGTTCCAATCTTTGTTTAAAGATGCAAGCATTCAACAATTTAATTCTTATTCTCAGTCAATTTTTAAACAATTATCGATTTGTCATACTGCACAAAAAGGAATGCATCGTTTGCGCTGTTCGGAAGAAAAATGTGGCAAAGAACAAGTGCAATATCACGCTTGTGGAAATCGACACTGTCCGCATTGTGGAGGATTTAAACGCGAAGAATGGATTGAAAATCGAATGCAAGAACTACTTCCCACAGCTTATTATCACTTGGTTTTTACCTTGCCTCATGAGCTAAACTCATTGATTTTGGGAAACAGGACAGATTTGTATAAACTCCTGTTTGATAGCGCTTCCAAAACGATTTTACAACATGGAAAAATGCCTGAATACCTTGGTGCAGACTGTGGAATTACGATGATTCTACACACTTGGGGTCAAGAACTTACCTTTCATCCGCATGTTCATTGTATTGTAACGGCAGGCGGATTTAATGGTAAAGAATGGATTTCTGCCAAACGAAAGAAGAACAACTTTTTGTTTCCTGAAAAGAGCTTGCGGAAGATGTATAAGGCAAAATTTTTGGATGGAATTGCAAAGTTGAATCTTAAAAAAGAGGGACTTGACTACGATAACATTATTCGAGAAATTGGGTTTAAAAAATGGAACGTTTATGCAAAAGCACCATTTGGTGGTCCAGCTCAAGTGGTTGAATATGTTGGTAGATACACTCATAAAATTGCTATTACCAAACATCGAATTATTTCTGTAAATGATAAGGAAGTAAGCTTTCGTTACAAAGATTATGCGGATGGCGATAAGCAAAAAGTTATGACTTTAAGTCGAGCGGAATTTCTTAGGCGCTTTGAGCTTCATTTTCTACCAAGTCGTTTTACAAAAATCAGACATTATGGTTTTTTACAGAATAACTCCAAACGGAAGCGTTTAAATCTCATTCGTGAGTTGTTGACATTGAGTCCTTTAAGCCCGATAATTAAAATACCTGTTCAACTAAGGATTTTAGAAAAATACGGAAAAGACATCACACTTTGTCCGTGTTGTAAAGTAGGAAAAATGAAGCTAATTGAAACCAAACGCTTCACGACCAAAACCTCAATAAATCAATCACTTAATAGGTTTTCGATGAGTAAAAACAAAGAGCCAACGCTTGAAAAAGAATAAGAAATCCAGCGACTTATTCCCAAATGTATTGAAAACTTCAACTCCTAAAAATGTCAGTTTTTGGGTAAGGGATTTTTTGTATAAGCTGTTTAAAATGAGGGGTTAAATCGTTTTGTTTTGAGAGGTACTACACTTAAAAAGTATGGGGATTGGTTACTTTCCCACCTACAGAAAAGCTAGTCGGTCAACAAGAACTAACAAAAAAAAGCCCACGTTCAGGGCTTTTAATTTGGGCTTTCTTCTGCTAGTTCTCTAAATGTTAGCACCAGTTATTCTTTCCAATTCGCTATCTCTACCTTTACATTATTAAAAATCAAGTCATAGATTAGTGTGTCTGCTATGCCAAACAATAACATTTCAGTGTAAAAAGGTTTCTCGGATTTGTCTTGGTCGTTTTTGTAAATGCTTTTATTAATTTTCTTAATGAGGTCCTTAATAATTGAATACGCTTCATTGTCATTATAAAACAAAGTTTTGTCAGCATTTGAAATTAACTTTTTACTACCAGTTCTGAGATAAGCATTTGGTTTATGTTTTAGGCGAATTAAAACCTCAATATTAAATGCGTTCATTTTACTATTTGTACCCGCTGGAACAGGAAAATACTTGTCTGATGCGTCAACCAAAAGCATAATAGTATTTAGTGAATATGCAATTCTTGAGTCGTAAATAATGTGGTCAGAAGGTTTGAAAAAAGAAAGAATTTTGGAGGTACTGGCAATTCTTTCAAATTTCAAATTTTCATTTTCAATTGCTTCAATTCCCATTTCATATAAGCTGTCAATATTGTTTCTACCATTTCTAATACCTCCCCAATCGTGGACTGTCCACTCAAAAATTCGTTTAAGAGTGTCAATTTCCTTTTTGTCTTTAGCTTTAATTATTTTTTCGCTAATTAATGACTTTAAACGAACATTGCTTTCAAAATTTGTCAGTCCACTAAAACTAGCAAGGTCTTGTTCTGAAAAAATATTTTTACCCTGTCCTTTGTCAAAAGGGATTACCCAATTATAATTTTCTGAAACAGATATTTTTTTTAAATAGTTGGAAATTTTGTCGATGTCAATAGTCATATTATTTTTATTGTGTTGTGTCGTCATATAATTGGTGCTAACTTATAAATCTACGAACTGCGTCAACTTCCGTTATAATTTTAAAATTCATATTTTCACAACTCATTGATTTATAGTTATAAAAACGATTACAACCGAATAACGAATTACAAACGATTAAATCTGATAGGTTTTGAAAATGAAAAATAGGAACTTTGTTGAACATCGTAAACCAAAGATAAAAATTCATTTCAAATATCCAAGTCTAAAGCATTTAACCAAGATTCAAAACCCAACCCATACTCTCGCGTTAGGGATAGTAGCGACATCCTCCGACGAATTTCTTTGAAATTGTCGGAGATATAGCGGAAAGCCCGACCCAGACGAAAATGTTTTTCTTTCTAAAACATTTTGTCTGGAGAACGCCCAATTAAGAAGTGAAGAGTTAAAAGTTAAAAACGAAAAGTGAAAAGCTAAACTGCAATAACTGACGGAAATAAAAACCCTACCTCAACCAGTACATAAAATTGGCAGAAGGCTTTTCGTTGGATTGTTTTACGAGTTGAAAGTTTGGTTTTCTGAAATTGGTCATTCGTACTTTTACAGAGAACAGTTTTTCTTCGCGCGCAATTAACAAGTCAGCGGTTTCGGCAGTTGCTAAGCCACTCATCATTGCTTCCAACATCGCCTGATCTACTCGGTAGGAGTTACATCCAACGATTTCATCTCCAACGCTGATTCCTGCTTCCTCGGCACTTGAACCTGCACGCACATTTTTCACCATTACTTTTCCTCCTTCTTCACGCACTGTTGCACCGAAAGAAGGCTTAAAGCTCGTATTGTCAACTACTGAAATTCCAACTTTGTCAAAAACTTCCGCATAAGGCAAAATCTCTGTTCCGTCAATGTACTTTTTATAGAATTCATCTAGGTTTTTGCTAACAAATTTTTCCAACTCTGCTTTAAATTCTGTTTCAGAAAAACCACGATTCATTTCGATAAAGTACTTTTTGTACAAATGCTGAAAGAAATGGTCCAAGCATTGTTTTCCTTTGGAATTATCAATGATTAAAATGTCAATAATGGACGCAATCACCGATCCGCGCGAGTAATAAGTCATAGAAGTATTGGCGCTGTTTTCCGTCGGACGATAGGCTTTAATCCACGCATCAAAACTAGCATGCGCAACTGGCTGAACGCGCGTTCCAACCGAGCCTTCAACGTAATTGATAGAACCTTGCAATTTGTTTAAGAAATCTTCTTTGCCCATGAATCCTGCTCGCACAAGAATCAATTTTTCATAGTAAGAAGTGAATCCTTCCATCACCCAAAGTAAGCTTGTGTAATTTTCTTGGTCGTAATCGAAAGGTCCTAATTCAATCGGACGAACGCGTTTAACATTCCACAAATGGAAATATTCGTGTGCCACAAGTGAAAGAAAACCAGTGTATTCCGCACCTTGATATGTCCAACGATTAACGCTTAAAGTTGTGGAATTGGTGTGTTCTAAACCTCCTTGACCATCGACCACATTGTGAATAATAAAAACATATTCCTTGTTTGGATTCACCCCAAAAACGTCCGTTGCAGCTTGAACTACTTTTGCCATGTCTTTTTTCAAGGTTGCAATATCATAGTTTCCTTCGCCGTACATTGCAACCGTGTGTTTAACGCCAGCAGCTGTAAAATCAAATACGACTTGGTTTCCAATTTCAATCGGGCAGTCAACTAACTGATCATAGTTGGAAAATTCAAAGGTTTCAGAACCATCTTTTGCGATTGACATTTTAGCTTTTGGAAGTGCGGTTGTAATGGTGCTAAAAGTTGGGTGTTTCACGATTTCTAAACTACCACTTTTATCTTTGTAACCATCTACGTACATAAAAACACCTGAGCCACTTACAAATCCGTGTGTTAAATCTAAAAACGAAGTACGAACCGATAATTCAAAAGAATAAACTTCATACTTCACTTTTATTTTCTTTTCGCCATTTGATTTAACAGTCCACGTGTTTTTTGTTTTTTTCACCACTTGGATTTCTTTTCCATTTTCGTCGTAGGCTTTCACAAGGTTTAAGTTTTTTGAAAACTCGCGCACTAAGTACGAACCTGGCGCCCAAACAGGTAATTTCAGGTTTAGCTCTTTTTCTTTAAAATCTGAAAGTGTCATTTCCACTTCGAAATAGTGGTTTTGTGGTTTCGGCATGCGCAATTGATATGCTATAGTTTGAGCGCTTAACTGAATGGTCAAGAGGCTGATTGCGAAAAGGAGGATTTGTTTCATTGTGATAATTATTTTGTCAAATTTATAGTTAATTTTAGGAATGTCCACTTGTTTCAATTAAACGGATACTCAAAAAAGGTTTTAATTACGTTGCTGCTCAAGTAGTCCCACTTTATTACAAATAATAACTTTTGAGCGTTGAATCCACCGCGGCGGATTTTGCTCCTTTCTAAATAGATTCCTCTCTCCGTTCGGAATGACTTTTGGGTTGGGGAGTCTGGCGAAAATGCTTTGCATTTTCGCATTTAACCCCATCCAATGGTCATTCCGAACAAGGTGAGGAATCTTTTGCAATAATGAAAACTATAAGATTACTTAACAGAAATTTTACTTGCGACATCTTTAGCGATTTCAACAAGCTCGGTAACATTTTCTGTGCCAAAAGCCAAAGCAACAGCCATTCTGCGATACGGACGAGTTGTTGGTTTTCCGAAAAGTTTAAAGTCTGTGTTTGGAACTTTTGCCGCTTCGTTCAATCCTTCAAATTCAGGTTGATTGTTCGATTCAGTAGTTGCTAAAACAACTGCGCTCGCACCATTTCTCAACAAGGTTACTTCTGGAATGGATAAGCCTAGTACGGCTCTTGCGTGTAATTCAAATTCAGAGAAATTTTGTGTTCCTGCCAACGTCACCATTCCTGTATCGTGTGGACGAGGAGAAAGCTCAGAAAAATACGCTCCTTCTTTTGTAATAAAAAACTCTACGCCCCAAATTCCTGCGCCACCTAACGCTGCGGTAACTTTGGCTGCCATTTCTTGTGCTTCCACTAAATGCTCAGGATTCATTTCCATCGGTTGCCAGCTTTCTTGGTAATCTCCGCGTTCTTGTCGGTGACCAATTGGCGGACAAAACAAAGTCGGACCCTCTTTTTGTGTTACTGTCAACAACGTAATTTCGTAGTCAAAATCAATGAATCCTTCTACTATCACTTCTTTCAAATCGCCACGTGAACCTTCCATCGCATACTCCCACGCTTTTTGAATGTCAGCTTCGGATTTGATAACCGATTGTCCTTTTCCAGAGCTCGACATCAGCGGTTTCACAACGCAGGGAATTCCAGTAACAGCAACTCCAGCTTGCAATTCTTCGAAAGAGGTGGCATAGCGATAAGTGGCAGTCCTCACTCCTACTTCAATTGCAGCCAAATCGCGAATTGCCTTACGATTCATTGTGAAATTTGCAGCTTTGGCACTTGGAACAACTTGTATTCCTTGGGCCTCATAATCGTAAAAACGTTCGGTGCGAATGGCCTCAATTTCAGGTACAATCAAATCCGGTTGATGCTTTGCAACGATTCGATCCAATTCATCGCCATCTAACATATTGATGACTTCAAATGTATGAGCTACTTGCATTGCTGGCGCATTTTCATAACTATCTACTGCTATTACGTATTGCCCCAAACGCTGACAAGCAATCACGAACTCTTTTCCAAGTTCTCCGGAGCCTAAAAGAAGGATTTTTTTTCTCATGTGCAAAAGTAGGGAATCGAATATTTAATTGCAACATGAAAAATGAGGATATATTCGTTAACTTTGAGTCAATGGAAAAAAAAATAAAAACGGTAATTCTCATTCTTTTTT
>JBILQY010000289.1:0-3937 GCA_044372955.1 Crocinitomicaceae bacterium
GAAAAGCAATGATGCGTATTTTCGTTGAATGTTTGCCGCAATAACTTTGAGTTGTTTTTCTTTTGCAAAATCTAAAAGTGGTTTATAATCTGTTTCATAATTTGGCCAAAGACGACACGAATCTTTGAATTGTTTATCATTCAGTTTTCCGTTCAAATAATCATTTAAAATAGCTTGTTGATCTTGTTCAAACATTTCAAAAGACAAAACTAAATTCGATTGATGCTTCGCAAATAAATCAACCATTAACTCAAATTGTAACCAATGAGAAATAGGATTGTCGTGAAATTCTCCAAAAAACACCAATTGATTCTCAAAAGCAAGCGCTTTCATTTGTTTGTAACTTGCCTTTTTACCATTGGATTTATAAATCACGAAAGCCTGCTCTTTTTGTGAAAACGAAAGACTTACAAACAAAAACGAAAGACTAAAAAGTAAGATGCGCATGGCTAGAGTTAAATAAAATTTCACATTGAGTTAACATTCATTAATGAATTTTCTTAAATTTGGAAGACTTCAGCATGTACTCAATGAAACAAAATTACAGTTTTTACCTACTTATAGGTACTTTTTTAATTTCAGCAATTTCTTTCTCACAAGGATTTCAAGTGAATTTCCAAGGACAAAAACAACAAGCAATGGGTTGTGCAGGTACTGCTCTTCAATCTGATGGTGCAAGTTTATTTTTTAATCCAGGTGCAAGTGCTTTTGCGAAAGATAATTCTGTAAATATTGCTACCACTCCCATTTTCGCAAATGTCATGTATGTTGATTCCGCTACCAATCAAGTTTATAGAACAGAAAATCCTGTTGGTACTCCTTTTTCAGCTTATGGTCTTTTTCAATTAAAGGAAGATGGTAAATTAAAATTAGGAATTGCAGCTTACACGCCTTTCGGAAGCACTGTTCAATGGGAAAAAAACTGGCTGGGTCGCTTTGCAATTACGCGCTTAGAATTAAAAGCAATTTTTATTCAACCTACTATTTCATACCGCATTTCTGACAAAATTGGTGTTGGAGCTGGGTTTGTTTACAGTACAGGAAATGTGAATTTGCAAAAAGACATTCCTGTTCAATTTGAAGATGGAACGTTTGCAAAAGCAGAATTAGCAGGAAAAGCGCAAGGTTTTGGTTACAATCTGGGAGTACAAATTAATGCAACTGAAAAATTAGGAATTGGCTTAAATTTTCGTTCAAAAGTTCAAATGAATCTGAATGATGGAGAAGCAACATTCTCTGTCCCAAGTGGATTAGACCCTAATTTCCCTGATGGAAAATTTGTTGGAGGTTTACCCTTACCACAAGTTGCAACACTGGGGTTATCTTACAAGTTAAATGAGAAATGGGCTTTTGTTCTAGATATCAATCACGTTGGATGGAAAGCGTACGACACTTTAGCATTTGATTATGAAACAAATACGACATCTTTGTTAGACACGAAATCTCCTAGAAATTACAAAAACATTGTAGCATTTAGAGCTGGTGCTGCATATAAAGTAATGAAAAATTTAGAACTGCGTTTTGGTGGAGGATACGGATTAACACCTGTTCAAGATGGTTACGTAACCCCCGAAACACCCGATGGAAATAGAGCTTATGGAACTTTTGGTTTGGGTTATGAACTAGGAAAACACTTTGCAATTGATGCATCATGTTATTATACCCAAATCACTCGTGCAGACATCAATCAAGAAACCAATTTAAGCGGGACTTTTACCACTAAAGCAATCGCAGCAGGAATAGGATTTATTTATAAATGGTAATCATGACAAAACATATTCTTTCAACAGTATCTTTAAGTTTACTCCTTGTTTTAGGGGCTTGTAAACCAAAATACGAAGCAACAGCTCCTGTTCAAGGAGAGATGAATCCAACACGATTTGTAATGATTGGTGGTGGCCATGCAGGTGGTTACATGGATGATGCTCTTACACACGAAGGACAACTAAATTCAGTTGCAAACATCATCGCTGAGCAATTTAAAAGTGTTGGCGGTGGAAGCTTTAATCAACCTTTAATTAGCCAAAACTCAATAGGAATAAGCTTAACTAATTTAGCACCTTTTAAATTGGGCTACAAAACAGATTGTAAAAATGTTACTTCTTTGTCGCCAATTAGAATAGCAACAGGTGGAGATTTAAGTGTCTTTAATGATAATTTATACCTCGCTTCCAATAAATTTGGAAATTTTGGAATTCCTGGAATGAAGTTATTAGATGTATCTTCTACTTCTTTTGCCAATGTAAATCCATTTTTTAAGCGAATGACATCTAGCACAAGCTCAAGTGTTTTAGATAATGTAATGGGTGTTGACCCAACGTTTTTCAGTATTTTTCTGGGTATTGAAGATTTAATGGACTATGCTAAAAGTGGTGGAAAAAACAATAATCTTCCATCTACTGCAACTTTTGAAACGGCTTACAATAATTTAGTACAAGTTTTAACAGCAAATGGCGCAAAAGGAGTGGTGGCAACAATACCAGATGTTACTCAAATGCCTTATTTTACAACAATTCCTTGGAACGGTCTGAATTTAGATGAAAGTAATGTCACAACATTAAACAACATATATAACCCACTTGGTTTTTTCTTCGAATTGGGTAGCAATCCATTTATGATAGAAGATCCTGCTGCAAATGATTTCGGGGTTCGTCAACTTTTGGATGGCGAAATGATTCTTTTAAGTGTTCCGTTAGATTCTGTAAAATGCAACCAAATGGGCGTTTTATTTCCATTAAGAACGGAATTTGTTTTGACATTGTCTGAGATTGAAACATTGAGAAATCAAATAGCGGCTTATAATACCATAATTAAAACAATAGCTTCACAAAACAATTTGGCGGTTGTTGAAACAGATAAATTTGCACAAAACTTAACCGATGGCTTTGTTTACAATGGTATTTCTATGAGCGCAAAATTCGTTTCTGGTGGCGCCTATTCTTTAGATGGAATCCACTACAATGCGAAAGGAAACGCGCTTTTGGCAAATGAGTTTATCAAAGCAATTAATAAAAAATATAAATCCTCCCTTCATCAAGTGAATGCAGGAAATTATGGAGCAACCCTTTTCCCTTAATAATTAATAACTAACAACATGAGAAATTTTACTTTACTTCTTGCAATCTTTTCTTTTGCAAAATTTTTCGCACAAACACCTTGCGAAACAGGACGTTATGCAGAGGATGTCTTTCCAAACTTTACAGTGACAAGCGACATCACTTATGGTCAAAACACATCTTGGAATAACGCCAATACTGTTTTAAAACTGGATTTTTATGAACCAACTGGAGATACAGAAACAGCTCGTCCTTTAATTATTTGGGTACATGGTGGAAGTTTTATTGGTGGTTCAAAAACAGACATCGATGTGAAAACTTGGTCTGAGCGCTTTGCAAAAAAAGGGTATGCATGTGCATCAATAAGTTACCGTTTAGGATTCTTCCCTTTTGATTCAGCAAACGCAGTGAAAGCTGTTGTGAGAGCGACACAAGATTTAAGAGCAGCTATTCGTTTCTTTTATAAAGACAGACAAACATCTGATACTTATAAAATTGACACTAACAATATTTACATTGGTGGTAGTTCTGCTGGAGCTATTACTGCATTACATGTAGGATATTTAGATAGAGAATGTGAAATAGAAGATTATTTAAATGCGTCAACAATAACAGCTTTAGGAGGTTTAGAGGGTTCAAGTGGAAATCCAGGCTACTCAATGAATGTTAAGGGTGTGATTAATGGTTGTGGTGCTTTGGCGCGCTACAGTTGGCTAGAGGCTGGCGATGTTCCTTTGTGTTCCATTCACGGAACAAACGATGGTACGGTAAAATATAACCGCGGAATTGTAAATCCAGGAACACCATTAATGTATTTGGATGGAAGTAGAATGATTCATAAAAGAGCATGTGCTGTTGGTTTAGATCACCAATTTTACACG
>JBILQY010000008.1:0-21531 GCA_044372955.1 Crocinitomicaceae bacterium
GAACAACGGCGGCGGCTTTAGCATACATGGACACAACTGTAAATTTCGTAAGAGACTTTTTAGTTCGTCAATTGGGATGTACACAAGCGATTATTCAGCCAGAAAATAGTCCATTACAAGCAGCAACGCTTTATCCAACAGATTACTGCGATGGAAGTCCAGTTGATGAAGCTTGTGAAATTGCAGGTTTCAACGAAATTAAAGCTGTTGATTTTTCAATTTTCCCAAATCCAGCAAAAGATAAATTAACAATTGAATTCACAGCTGAGGGGCAATATTCTGTGAAAATTTTAGACCTAATGGGCAGAACTATTGTTTCTAATAAATCCATTAATTCAGGCACAGTTCTAAATTTAGATAAATTGACAAGTGGTAATTATTTTGTCGTTATCTCAGACGAGAATGCGGCTATTAAAGGTACACAGAAACTAGTTATTAAATAAACGAGTTGTAAAACTTATAAGCCAAGCCTAAAATTAATTCACTAAAGAGAGTTAATTTTAGCTTGGCTTTTTTATTTCATCAATCTTTAAAATATCAACTATGAAAAAAATTATGATTTTAGGTTCATTCCTACTATTAGGCGCAATTGTTTTTGGGCAAACTGTAAGTTCCAAACCCATCAAGGAGAAAAAACAAGTTTCTACTACACCAGAGGTAAAACCTTTGAGTGAAACACAAACAAATCAGCCAAATACGACTAGAAGTCCACAAACGAAAGTGAGATATTCAACGAAAACTAGAGAAATTCAACCTGCTAATTTGAAAAAAGATAATGAATAAATTAATCACCATAATTAGTGGAATTTGTTTTTCATTTTCCCTTTTTAGCCAATCTTATTCAGAGGGCTTTGACAATTTAGCTAATTTGACTGATTGGCTTGTTAGAAACAATAGTGTATTACCTAATGCAAACGCTGGTTGGGGAGGAGGAAACGTTAATGCTTTTACAGCCCAAGCTGGAGCTCCTGCTTCTTATCTATCCTGTAACTTCCAAAGCACAACGAGTTCAGCAGGTACAACTATTAGCAATTGGTTATTTACCCCAACTCAAACCTATAATAATGGTGATGTAATAACTTTTTACACGCGCGTAAGTGAAACCACACCTGTTTATCCAGATCGTTTAGAGTTGCGAATGAGTACAGCAGGAAATGGCATCAACGTAGGAACAACAGAAACTTCCGTTGGAACCTATACTAACTTGTTATTAACAGTCAACCCTACTTTAACAACAACAGGTTATCCAAATACTTGGACACTTTATTCAGTAACAATTTCAGGACTAACTGGACCTACTAATGGACGAGTGGCCTTTAGGTATTTTGTGACCAATGCTGGGCCAGGTGGAGCTAATTCTGACTACATAGGAATTGATAGTTACACCTACACTTCCGTAGCACAAGCTCCAGCTAATGATGATTGCGTCGGCGCTGTCAACCTTATTCAAGGTGCAAACTGTGTAAACACAGCTGGAACTGTAGCTTATGCAACAGAATCACAAGTAGCTTGTACGGGAACTGCAAATAATGATGTTTGGTATAAATTCATTGCCACATCAGCTGGAGCATCAATTAGTGTAGATGGTTCAACTGAGTTTGACGGTGTGTTTCAAGTGTTTTCTGGAAACTCATGTGCCCAATTAAATTCACTAAATTGTACAGACGTATCTACTGAAGGTGAATTAGAAACCTCGGTTATTAATAATTTAACCGTTGGGCAGACATATTACATCCGCGTTCATGATTACTTAGACGATATTCCAAATACCATGACCTTTGATATTTGTGTCCAACAGTTTACACAATGTAACTTAACACAACCTGCAAATGCATTACTTGAAAACGAAACCTGTGGAACAGATAATAATGGTGGATGTAATGCAACTAACCCTATTTATTACACTATTAGCTGCGGTCAAACAGTTTTTGGTAGTTCATGGGCTGAAAACAGCAATAGAGATACAGACTGGTATCGTTTTCAATTAGGCGTTCCTGGAAACGTAACATGGTCAGCTTCGGCAGAATTTCCTTATTCATTGTTGCTAGTTGATATTACCAATTGTGCAACCCCAACTGTGCTTGCATCGGCAACATTTAATGCTTGTCAAGATGGTTCTATTAACTTTGATTTTACAGCCACTGGAAATTATGCTGCGGTAATTCTACCTTCTGTTTTTTCTGGTTATGCATGTAATACGAATAATGACTACATAGTTACCTTAAACTTACCTTCGACCGCAACAACAATAGCTCCACAAGGCGCTACCTCTTTTTGCGCAAATTCATCTGCAACAATCGTTTCATCAGAAATTACCGGTGGCTTTTCTTGGTTATTAGATGGTGTAGTCATCCCTAATCAAAACACAGCAACATTAACCGCAACTCAAGGTGGAAATTATACACTTTCTTATACCAATACAAATGGTTGTGTCGCTCCAATTACTTCTGGTGTAAACTTAACCGTTTTACCTTTAGACAATGCTGCCTTTAACTATCCTTCTGGTACTGTTTGTGTTGGTGGACAAAATACAACTCCAACCTTCAATTCTTCAGGATCATTTAGCGCTAATAGTACGGATTTGGTTTTTGCGAATGCTACAACAGGTGAGGTAAATGTTCAAAATTCACAAGCTGGAACCTACACAATAACATTTCAAACGAATGGAACTTGTCCGAATAGTTCAACCCAGCAATTGGCAATTTCAAACTCTTTAGTTGCTGACTTTAGTTATTCAGCTACTGCATTTTGTAAAAACGATATCAATCAACAGGTTACACTTTTAAACGGTGGTGGTTTAGGTATATTTAGTTCAACTAATGGATTAAGTTTAAACGCTCAAACTGGTGAAATCAATCCTAGTTTATCTACAATTGGCTCTTATCAAGTGACCAATACGATTGCGGCATCAGGGACTTGTCCTCAGACGAGTGCAACTTTTGGTGTTACAATCAATGGCACAGCGGTTGATTTCCCAGCAATTGCTACCGTTTGCGAAAGTACAAGTACATTTACATTAAATGCGACTCCAGCTGGAGGTACTTTTGCAGGAACAGGAGTTGAGAACGCAACGAATTTTAATCCATCAATTGCAGTTGGTGCGAATGTAATAACTTACCAATTTATTGATGGTAACAATTGTGTGAATACAGCAATACAAACGATTAACGTGGAAGCAAATCCAGTAGTTACTTTTGGAACCTATAATGCATTATGTGCTAACTCAGCTCAAATTAATTTGAACAATGGTTTACCTGCCGGAGGAACCTACATTGGTGCAGGAATTGGAAACAATCAATTTACACCCTCTGTCAGTTTAATTGGAGTAAACAATGCTGTTTATAACTACGTTTCACCAAATGGATGTACAGGTAATGCATTAGGAACAATTACTGTAAACGCAGTTCCATCCGTAACTTTTGATGCTGTTGCACCAATTTGTGAAAATGCAACTCCGATCTCATTAACACAGGTTACACCAGCAGGCGGAACATTTACAGGTTCTGGAATTACAGGAACAAATAGTTTCAACCCAACTATTACAGGCGATGGATCACACCCTGTAACTTATACAGTTACTGAAAATGGATGTTCGGGAAGCGCACAAATTACGATTGTTGTAAACGCAGCACCTGTCGTTACGTTTGATGCTATTAATCCAATTTGTGACACGACAGCTCAATTTGCCATTACGGAAGTAACACCAGCAGGAGGAACTTTCTCTGGAAATGGAATTAGTGCTCCGAACTTGTTTACAGCAGCTGTTGCTGGAATCGGAACGCATCCAATTGTTTATGCTGTCACTTCAAATGGCTGTACCGGTTCAGCAACTCAATCCATCATTGTTGAAAATTGTAACAGTTTAGAAGAACAAACACTTAGTTATTCCATCTATCCGAACCCTTCAAATGGTGTTTTTACAATTAAAACAAGCGCTGAGGTTTCTGTTACTATTTTATCTTTGGATGGTAGAAAATTAATTGATAAACAAGTGCTTACTACTGGAACAAGTAGTCTTGATTGTAGTGATTTTGCAAAAGGACAGTATGTAATTTTACTTACGACAGAAAAATCTTCTAGTATCGAAAAGATAATATTAGAATAATTCACTATCTTCGCGGTCACTAAGGTCTCGTGGCCGAGCGGCTAGGCACCGGTCTGCAAAACCGTCTACTCCGGTTCGAATCCGGACGAGACCTCGTAAAAAGCTTCATGGAAACATGGAGCTTTTTTTGTTAATTGAACTTTATTTTTCGATGAACCTACTCAGCGAAACCTCTTTATCTAATGTTTTACCCTCCAATAAAAAAGCACACATGTCTTTTGCAAGCGTCGGCGCCATTAAATAGCCTTTTGTGCCAAGACCATTGAAGATGAACAATTTGTTGAATTCTGGATGTTGTCCCATTATTGGCCTACGATCTAATACCGTTGGACGCACGCCGACACTTTGATCGATAATTTTAATAGAAAACTTACCCAAAACACTCAAGTGCTCCAACAATAAATCTTTTGATTTTTCGCTAGTTGTCAGCGTTTCGTCGTTCCATTCATACGTAGCACCTATTCTAAAGGTCTTATCTCCCAAAGGAAGAACAAAACATTTCCTATTCAACGATTCATCAGCAGGTAAATTAATAGACTCAACAGTAAGTGTTTGACCTTTTGTTTGTTCAACTGGTGCGTTGGCAAAGAATGGCAGGTATTTATTTAAGTAACCACAGCAAAAAACAACTTTATCATACGTGATTCCTTTGTAAGTTCCCGTTGTTGCGTCAAAGAGCGTTAAATCAAACTCTTCGTCTAAAAGTGCATTTTGAGACTTAAAATAGGTTAGGTTTTCTTCATAATAAGTTGAAGCATCTATCCAAAAAGCTTGATTCAATCGTCCGCTACCAAATTCATTTGTGGCTTTAGAATAGTTATTATCTTCTTCAGAAATTGTCTTCAAGTAGCTTTTATATTCATCCAATTCTTGACGTTTTTCCCAAAATTCACGTTCTTGTAAAGAAGAGAACATGCGTCTAATTGTAATAGGAAAATAAAGCTTTTTTTGAAACTTCTCCTCTAATTTTAAATAGTAAGGAACGGCATCTTGCATACATTCATCCAAACGCCAGGATTTGTTCATGCGGCGGAAAACCATCGGATTCACCATTCCAGCAGCGATTGCTGTAGCGTGATTTTCCCCTTTATCTAGTAGTGTAACCTGTTGTTCTGCACGTTGAAGTTCATGCGCTAAACTTGTGCCAGCCAAACCAGCACCTATAATTAAAATTTTCTCTTGTTTCATTATGATTTTGCGAGCGCTAAACTAATAATACTTATTTGTAAAGAGGGATTCGCTGCCTTTAATTCTTTTGCCATGGACTCGAGTGTAGAGCCCGTTGTAATTACATCATCTACAATAGCAATGTGCTGATACTTTGTCAAATCTCCCTTCACCTTAAAAATAGAGGTAACATTATCCCAACGTTGAAATTGGTCTTTTCGCGTCTGGCTTTCAGTATGTTTTGTTTTTAAAACATCTTGCTTTATCACAGGAATTTTCCAAACATCTGCAATTCCTTGAGCAATTTTCTCACTTTGGTTATAGCCCCGAATGAATGCTTTCTTAGGATGCAAAGGAACAGGTATTAAAGCTTGAACTTCTTTAAAAACGGGGTGTCCAACTAATTTAGTGGCAGCATAACTTCCTAAGTAAACTCCAATATTCCCTTTAAATTGGTATTTTAATGCGTGCAGAAGTTTTTGGGTCGCTTTTCCTTTTTGAAAATAGAACATCGCATAAGTTGCTTCTAAATTCACTCGTCCCCAAAAAAGTTTATCCAATGAACTTGGTTCCTTGAAACCTTCGAAATAAGTTAAATGAATAGATTCCCAACAGGTATAGCAAAGGTATTTTTCGTTCACTGATAATTCTGTTTGACAAGCAACACAAGCCTCTGGAAAAAGCAAATTAACAAGACCATCACTGATGAGTTGAAATTGATTTTTGGGCTGAAACAAAGACATAGAAACGAAAGTTAATAGTTAAAGTTTATTCAGATTAAATTTAACGTTTTTGGGTTTCACAAATTAGGTAATTTTATCTTAATATCAAAATTAATTTTTACAAAAAATGAAGGTGTTATTACAAAAAATCGCTGTAACCTTTGCCCTGTAACAAGTTCTAATATTTGTAACAATCAGCAGTTGAAAACCGTCAAAAATTTAATATTGAAAATTAGGTTTCGACTCTATTTTTACAGTGTAATCAGTCTTATAAAAATTTGATAATAAAACAAGGTTTTTCTGTCATTTATTTATAAAGTTGAAGGGAATCCATTGTGTATATCTTTAGTTTGTGTGTTGAAAATCGCTGAAGCGTTTGTGAATGAAAGGGTTTACAATTTTCGTGTTAATAACATTGAGTTAATGTTGATTTCTTTAATTGATTACCGAGGGAATTTTGACAAATTTTGTATGCCTCAAAACAGGATTGAATAGAGAAGACCGATCGTTAAAAAACGAAGAAAAGAGGAAACAAATTTAAATTTTGAAGATACTTCAACTGTAGCTGAACAAAAAGCTAAATGAACAAGTTATCTACTTAACTAAACGGAATAAAATTGTGTTAAAACATAAAAAAATGACAAACTTAAATGAACCTATTTTAGAATCTAACAACAGTCGCTTTGTTCTCTTTCCAATCCAACACGACGATATTTGGAGTTTCTATAAAAAAGCGGAAGCAAGCTTTTGGACGGCAGAAGAAATCGATTTATCACCCGACTTAATTGACTGGGAAAATAAGTTAAACGACGACGAGCGCCATTTCATTAAACACGTACTTGCATTTTTTGCAGCATCAGATGGTATTGTAAACGAAAACTTAGCAGAGCATTTCCTTTCCGAAGTTCAATATACAGAAGCTAAATATCCATTCGGAAACTTATTCGTTGTTGATTGACACCTACATCAAAAACACAGCCGAAAAGGATCATTTATTTAATGCAATTGACACTTTAGACTGCGTTCGTAAAAAAGCAGAATGGGCTTTACGTTGGATTGATAAAGGTTCTTATGCAGAAAGACTTGTTGCATTTGCAGCAGTTGAAGGGATTTTCTTCTCTGGATCTTTCTGTTCTATTTTCTGGTTGAAAAAACGAGGTTTAATGCCTGGACTTTCATTCTCAAATGAATTAATTTCAAGAGACGAAGGTCTACATTGTGATTTCGCGTGTTTGTTATATACAAAACATTTAGTGAATAAATTACCGAAAGAGCAAGTGCGCGACATCATCATGAATGCTGTTGAAATTGAAAAAGAATTTGTGGCTGACGCAATTCCTGTGAAATTAATCGGAATGAACAGCGATTTAATGTGTCAATACATCGAGTTCGTGGCTGATAGATTATTAACTGAGCTAGGAAACGAGAAAGTTTATAACACTACCAATCCATTTGATTTCATGGAAATGATTTCACTACAAGGTAAAAGTAACTTCTTTGAAAAAAGAGTTGGAGAATATCAAAAAGCTGGTGTGCTAGCAGGTAAAGAAAATCAAACATTTAGTTTGAACGAAGATTTTTAATTGAATTATAAAGAAAAGCATGTACGTAGTAAAAAGAGACGGAAGAAAAGAAGCTGTGAAATTTGATAAAATCACAGCACGCATCGTGAAGATGTGTTATGGACTTGACCCTTTGGTATCTCCAGAGGCTGTTGCAATGAAAGTGATTGAAGGAATTTATGACGGGGTTTCAACATCAGACTTGGACAACCTAGCGGCAGAAGTTGCAGCAGCAAAAACAATTGATCACCCTGATTATGCTTTGTTAGCATCAAGAATCGCGGTATCAAATCTTCATAAGGAAACGAAAAAAACGTTTTCGGATGTAATGAGTGACATGTATCACTACATCGATCCAAAAACAGGACAAAAAGCGTCTTTATTGGCTGATGATGTGTATCAAATCATTCAAGAAAACAAAGAATTATTAGATTCAAGTATCATCTACGACCGTGACTTTAGATACGATTACTTTGGTTTCAAAACGTTGACACGCTCATACTTGATGAAGTTAAATAGTAAAATTGCTGAACGTCCACAACAGATGTTAATGCGTGTTTCTCTTGGTATTCACAAAAACGATGTGAAATCTGCTATTAAAACGTATGATTTAATGTCTGACGGTTGGTTCACACATGCAACACCAACTTTATTTAATTCTGGAACACCGAAACCACAAATGTCTTCTTGTTTCTTATTAACAATGAAAGAAGATAGCATCGGTGGAATTTACGACACGCTGAAATCATGTGCTCAAATTTCACAATCAGCAGGAGGAATTGGTCTAGCTTTACATGATATTCGTGCAACGGGTTCATACATCAAAGGAACAAACGGAACATCCAACGGAATTGTACCAATGTTGCGTGTATTCAACGACACAGCTCGTTACGTAGATCAAGGTGGAGGTAAACGTAAAGGCTCTTTCGCTATGTACATTGAACCTTGGCATGCAGATGTTTTTGATTTCTTAGACTTAAAAAAGAATCATGGTAAAGAAGAACAACGTGCAAGAGATTTATTTTACGCACTTTGGATTCCAGATTTATTCATGAAACGTGTAAAAGAAAACGCTCATTGGACTTTGATGTGTCCGCACGAATGTCCAGGGTTATCGGATACTCACAGTGCAGAATTTGAGGCGCTTTACACGAAATATGAAAGCGAAGGAAAAGGTCGTAAAACTATTCAAGCACAAGATTTATGGTTCAAAATTTTAGAATCACAAATTGAAACGGGTACGCCTTATATGTTGTATAAAGATTCAGCGAACTCTAAATCCAATCAACAAAATTTAGGAACAATTAAGTCTTCTAACTTATGTACTGAAATAATTGAGTACACAGCGCCGGATGAAATAGCAGTTTGTAACCTTGCTTCTATCGCTTTACCTAAATATGTAACTGAAAACAAAACGTTTGATCACGATAAATTATTTGAAGTAACGTATCAAGCTACTTTGAATTTGAATAAAATCATTGACGAAAATTTTTACCCAGTTCCAGAAGCGAAAAAATCAAATATGCGCCACCGTCCAATCGGATTAGGTGTTCAAGGTTTGGCAGATGCATTCATCATGATGGGATTCCCTTTTGAATCAGAAGATGCTAAAAAACTAAACAGAGAGGTATTTGAAACCATTTACTACGCTGCTATGACTGCTTCTAAAGATTTGTCGAAAGAATTAGGTTCTTATGAAACGTATGAAGGTTCTCCAGTTTCTAAAGGTATTTTCCAATACGATATGTGGAACGTTACACCTTCTAATCGTTGGGAATGGGATGTTTTGAAAGAAGAAGTTAAAAAATATGGTGTACGCAATTCATTATTGTTAGCACCAATGCCAACAGCTTCGACAGCTCAAATCCTAGGAAACAACGAGTGTTTTGAACCTTATACATCAAACATTTACACACGTCGTGTACTGTCAGGTGAATTTATCATTGTGAATAAACACTTATTGAAGGATTTAGTAAAAGCAGGATTGTGGAATAAAGATATGCGTCAAAAAATCATGACAGCAAACGGATCGATCCAAAACATCAGCGAAATTCCTCAATATTTAAAAGACCTTTATAAAACAGCTTGGGAAATTTCTCAAAAAGCAATCATCGAGCAAGCAGCAGAAAGAGGTGCTTATATTTGTCAAAGTCAATCGTTGAACATTTTTATGGAAAACGCCAACTTTGGAAAATTGACTTCAATGCACTTCTACGGTTGGGAAAAAGGTTTGAAGACAGGAATGTACTACTTGAGAACCAAAGCAGCAACAGACGCTATCAAATTCACGGTTGAGAAAAACGTTGCAGCAGAACCAGCAGCACAATTGGTAGAAGACCAACAAGCCGCAATAGCATGTTCTTTAGACGACCCTGATGGATGTGAAATGTGTTCTGGATAGAAGCGATACCAGTCGGTTATAGACAGAACGGAAATTCACGAGCCCGCGAGCTAAATGTGTTCTGGATAGAAGAGACTCTAAGAAAAAAAACACCTCATCGAAGAAATTTGATGAGGTGTTTTTTCTTAAAAAGTTTTTTATTGCTTTTAAGGGTTACTTTCAACAAAAGTTCCACCTATAAAATTGTCGTAGTGGGATTTAAATGTTGGTTTTCTGCTTTCCATAATTCTTGTTTAGACAACAATATTAAGCTTCCCATTTTTGAACAAATAGCACAAATCGTTCAAATGATAGCATTTGGAAAAAATTTGATTGTCCATAATCTTTATAAAATCTTAATACCATTCCAACTACTTTTGCATAAAAAAGAGGAACTAAACTTAGAAATGTAAAACTTTCTGCTGTTTTTTAAGATTTTACAACTTAAATGAAAATCCGGCTTGTAGGGTTCCATAATGTGTTTTTTGCCTAGAATGATTGGCTATATAAGACACGTCTATTTGATACTTATCTTTAAAAGCATATATCAATCCGAAATCATAACTTGCTTCAAAGAAATTGGAGTTTAAATTCCAATAATTAAAGTTTTCTACGAACGCACCTAGATTATTAGTAATTGTAAAATTCAAACAAGTAGACTGATTAATATAACTTGTATTTTGACTAGCAAATCGAATTAAACCCAAATTGTAATTAACACTAAAGAAATCATTTAGATTATTTTGAAAAAGAAGCTGTGCCTCGTACGCAAAAGCGTTTATCAATTTACTGTTTTTAATAAAAGTCAAACCGGAATACGTGTTAACTATAATCGCTGTTTCAGGTCTGAGTTTATTTTCTTTTAAAAGCTTTTGTTTGATTCCGATGGAGATAAAATTCCCATCAAAACCAGTAGTTTTTGTAATAAAATCATTGGATTGTGGTGTAGTATTTACCGCAATTCTTGCTTCTGCTTTCTTATAAATTGCTTTGCGAAGCATACAACTAGGCGCTAACAAATCAGACCATTTTGTTGAATTTGTTAGTCCGTATCCTGCTTCAAAGTACCATTCTTTAGGCCTTGTTAAATAAGGACTATCAGCAACGCCTGGACGATCAAAAACTAAAATAGAATCTTGTGCATAAGCGAAATGAAGCGTTACGCACGCAAAAATCACAATCCAATATTTCATAAGTGCGACTTAAAACAGAAAGGTGAGTTTTATTCCAAGTAAGATGTTCTTATTCGAACGCACATTATTCGCTGGATTCAGGTAAATTCCTTTAAAACCATAATCGAAAATAAAGTTGGTTTTCAGAATATTTCCTCCTGGTGCATCAATGTCGCAGCCTAATGAAAATCGCAAGGGAAAATCGAAGGTGTTGTAATTTTCTTTCAAGCTTCTCGGTTCGTGAAAACCATCATCGATACTTTTCCAAATTCGTTCTGCTTTGAAAATATACATAGGTACAATCCCGATTCCAGCAGAAAGGCGAACTTTATTATACACCTCTTGGTTGTGGCGATAAATCAGCAACAAAGGCATTTCAATTGTTGAAACTTTATAACGCAATCTTCCAGTTGAATCGGGATTTCCAATGGACTGATCCAAATCAGGAGTGAAAATTCCCATTCCGCGTTGTTGCAACCCAAAATCTGCAGAAATTCCTAAACTTTTGTAGAAGTAATATTCCGTACTTAAGTGAATTCCTAAACTTGGACGATAAAAAGAAGAATCTTTTAAATCTCGAAAATTCGACCAAGAGTTGTTAACAGAAAAACCAAACAAGAATTTTTTGTTGAACTTTTGGTGATTGTCAAAATAACTCGTTTTCTCTACTTGTTGTGAATGTGCAAGCAATGAAACGAAAAATGTAAGTGAAAAAAGTAGTTGTTTCATTTTATAGTTTTTTAATGTCAGTACCGACCGTGAAGTTCAATTGATTAATAGCATCATTATAGTTTCTTGTAGCTTGAATCAAGTTCATTTTATACTCTAAATAGCTACGCTGATAATCAATGTATTCGTAAAGATTTATATTCTTTTTTTCAAAGTTTATGCGCGCATTTTCAGCTAACTTTTCCATATCGGCAGTAATCTCTGTATTGAAAGATTCTCTTAACTCGATGGCTTGCTGTAAAGTTTGAAAAGCAGTGTTTACTTCACTTTTAATTTCATCCGTTTTGTATTCCAACAATAATTTATTTTGATCAATTTTGATTTTTGCCGCAGCGATATCTCCTTGATTTCTATTAAAAATTGGAATTCCCATTTCGAAAACCATCCCCGAATATGGGCGCACATAATTGGAACCGTTATCTAAAGGTTGATATCCTAGATTTACTTTTGGAACCGCCAATGATTTTTGTTTTTTAAGATTTGCTTTATAGAACTCAATATTTGTTTTTGCAATCATAAAATCGGGACGGTTGGCAATCGATAATTCCGCGAGCTCTTCCACTTTAAAGTTGGGAATAAGAAGTGTTGTGTCAGTTGTAACCTCAAGTGAAACTGTTAATGGTATATGCATCAACATTTTTAACTTGTGTTCACTCTCCAAAGCACTTCTTAAGTTTGAATTAATCTCATTTAAAATAGATTGACGTTCAGACTTTAAGCGTATTAGTTCACTTTCTGAATTGATACCTAGTTCTTTACCTTTAGTGCAGCGTTCAATTAACTTATCATATTGTCCAAGTGATTGATTTAAAAGGTTGTTGGTTTCCATCAAACTAGCAAAATCGTAATAAGCAACACTGTAATCAAGTACCAAGCTTCGAATAACATCTGATAAAGCGTGCTTAGCTAATTCTTTACCGATTTTTGCTTCCTTAATGGTATTGATTCTAACACCTGAAACCGAAAAAGCATACTCCAACTGAATGAGCTTTTGATTATTAAAATGGAAGTAGCTATTTTGGGCAATACTATATATTTCAGCATTCCATACAAAAAGAGGATTATCCCAAAGTTTTGCTTGCGTAATTTCAGCTTCCGAAATATCAACATTGTAATACTCAGCCATTAATGCGATATTTTCTTTCAACATTTTGGCTTTTCCTTGCTCAAAATCAATTTTAAGCTTTTCACTCGTTTGTGCCCAGTTATTCAATGAGAAAAACAAGAGCAATGTAAATGTTATAGATTTCATTCTTCGATAGCTTTATGTTTATGAATTTTTTTATGATAACTTTTCAAGTTTGCCCAATAGTAGATTACAGGGAAAGTAAGCAAGGTCAAAATGGTTGCAGTTATTAAGCCTCCAATGATTACAATCGCCAATGGTTTTTGACTTTCAGAACCAATTCCTGTTGAAAGTGCGGCTGGTAATAAACCAATTGCAGCCATCAATGCAGTCATAACTACCGGACGAATTCTGCTTTTTACCCCTTCAATTATCGCTTCCGCTAAGTCCATTTTTGCTTTAATGTTTTTGGTGAAAACAGAAATGAGAATCACCCCATTTTGAACACAAATTCCAAACAAGGCAATGAACCCGACACCCGCAGAAATTCCAAAGTTCATCCCTGTTAAATGCAGGGCGAAAATCCCACCAATTAAAGCAAATGGAACATTCAATAATACTAAACCAGCATCCTTCGAATTACCGAACAAGATGAGCAGCAACACAAAAATTCCAATCAAAGACAATGGAACAACTTTCACTAAAGTATCCGTTGCACGTACTTGGTTTTCAAATTCTCCTGTCCAAACGATTTCGTATTCTTTTGGCAATTTAACGGCTTTCTCCACTCTCTTTTGTGCATCTGCAATTGTACTTCCTAAGTCGCGTTCACGCACCGAAAATTTAACCCCAATAAATCGCTTATTGTTGTCGCGATACACAAATGCTGGTCCAGTAACCTTTTTGATTTGTGCAATCTCATTCAGCGGAATAATGGATGCATTCTCCGTTGGAATCATCAATTTGAGGATTTTCTCTTCGCTATCTCTAAATGTTTGTGGGTAACGGATTCGAATGTTAAATCGGGATTCCCCTTCGTACTTTTCTGTTATGGTTTTACCACCAATAGCCATTTCAATAATGTCCTGCGCGTTTTTTAGTTTCACACCATACACCGCCATTTTTTGCTTATCCAAATGAATTTGCATTTCAGGTTGACCAATGTTTCGAAGAATACCAGCATCTTTTACACCCTCAACATTTTTCATTGCGTTGAGAACAAGTGTTGACAAACTATCCAAAACGCGTAAGTCAGGACCGAAAATCTTTATCGCATTGTTGGCGTTCATTCCCGCAACAGCTTCCGCAACGTTATCAATAATTGGTTGCGAATAATTGAAGTTAATTCCAGGATGTTTTTTCATTTCTTGATCCATTTCAGCAATCAAGTCATCCACGGACAAACCACTTCGCCATTCGTCTTTAGGTTTTAGATTTACTTGCATTTGCACATAGAAAAATCCACTTGGATCGGTTCCATCATTTGAACGACCTGTTTGAGAAAGCACCCCATTCACTTCTGGGAACTTATTGAGCTCTTTTCTTAAAATGCGCACTTGTTTCGTTGTTTCATCCAGCGACATACTCATTGGCATTTTTGCTTCAACCCAAAGCGCACCTTCGTTCAACGTTGGTAAAAATTCTGTTCCTAACCATTTGGTTGAGAACAAGCTTAAAACAAGAATTGAAACGGAAATAAGGAAAATTTTCATTTTGTTCTTGAAAGACCACTCAACACCTTTTCCAAAGCGATTATCGAAGAAACGAACAAAGAAATTGTGTTTTTCGCGCACGTTTTTCTTCAACAAAATGGATGTTAAAACAGGAACTAATGTCAAGGTAAACAACAAGGCTCCAAGCAAGGCAAATCCAAGGGTGAAAGCTAAAGGAGAGAACATTTTACCTTCCACTTTTTGAAATGCGAAGATTGGAAGCAAAGCAGTGATAATAATTAATTTTGAGAAGAAAACCGCTTTACCCATTTCCACACCAGTGCTTTTAATCAAGCCCATTTTGGACATTTTGTTGAAGCGTTCCATTCCTACTTTCTTCGCTTGGTGGTCAAGAACAACAAAAATTCCTTCCACCATAACGACGGCTCCGTCGATGATAATTCCAAAATCTACAGCCCCTAAAGACAATAGATTCGCACTCATTCCCTTTAGATAAAGCATAAAAAAGGAGAACAATAATGATAATGGAATAATGATTGAAACGATTACAGTTGTTCGCCAATCTGCCATAAACAAAAACACGATTACAGTTACAAAAATGATTCCTTCCACTAAGTTCTTTGAAACCGTTTTTGTACAATATGCCATTAAGTTATCGCGGTCGTAAAAGGTTTCCATTTTAACATCGCTCGGCAGTACGTTTTCATTCAAATGCTCGATTTTTTCTTTCACACGAGCCAAAACTTCGCTTGGATTTTCACCTTTTCGCATCACAATAATTCCTTCCACCACATCGTCTTTGTCGTCTAAACCAACTTTACCAACGCGTTGAGAACCTGTAATTTCAACATTCGCGCAATGTTTTATCAAAAGCGGTGTACCGTTGTAATTTTTAACAATAGTGTTTTCAATATCCGAAACGTCGTTTATCAAACCAAGTCCGCGAACCACAAATGCTTGCTCGTTGGTATTGATAACATCGCCACCCACATTGAGGTTACTATTGTTGATTGCTTCTTGAAGTTCAAAAACCGTTATTCCATATTTCGCTAATTGCAATGGATCGGGTTGAATTTCATAGATTTTTTCCTGTCCTCCAAAGGCTACAATGTCGGCAACCCCAGGAACAGCGCGCAATTGTCTGTCAATTACCCAGTTTTGAATCGTCAATAAATCAATAGAAGAGCGATTTGTTCCTTTTAAAACGTAGCGAAAAATCTCACCCGTTGGACCATAAGGAGGTTGTACATTGGGTTCAACTCCATCTGGTAATTTCACATTTCGCAATAAATTATTTACTTGTTGACGCGCAAAAAAGTCTTCAACATCGTCTTCAAAAATGATTTTGATAATCGAAAGACCAAACATCGTAATAGAGCGAACATTTGTTTTTTTCTGAACCGAATTCATTGCAACTTCAATCGGAATAGAAACGAAACGTTCCACCTCTTCCGCACTTCTTCCTTTCCAATCAGTAACAATAATAATTTGCGTATTGGTCACATCGGGAAATGCTTCAAGTGGTGTGTTTAAAAAGCTGAAAATACCCGCAACAGATAAAATTCCAACTAAAATGAAAGTGAGGGCTTTGTTTTTCAAGGAAAAACCAATAATGCCCTTAATGAACTTATTCATAAGATTTATAAGAAATTAATAAGTAAAAAATGAACTTAATCGTTCAAGGCATCATAGACATAAAGCTGATTTTTAGTAATCAACTTCTCACCAGCAGCAAGTCCACTTGAAATAAAGGCAACTTTATCCGTTTGGGTATGAATTTCAACTTCTCTGGTTTCTATGTTCTTGTTCGAGTGAAAAACCATTACAAAGTATTTATTCTTGTCAAAAATGATTGCGTTTTTATCGATTGCTATCATTTGACCATTTTCTTTAAAGTTTAATTTTCCAGTGCAGAACATTTCCGGTTTTAATTTATAACCGTTGTTTTTCAATAAAACACGCGCTTTGATTGTTCTTGTGATTGGATCAATCAAATTTTCAATTCTAGAAATCGTTCCTCTAATGATTGAGTCAGAAGCAATTGTTTGAATTTTAACCTGCTGTCCCATCTTTATTTTTGGAATGTCTTTTTCATAAATATCAAAAGCAACATAAACCTCATCTAGTCGTGCTACCGAGAACAGATAATCAGAAGCATCCGAACGAATTTGCATATTTGGACCCACTTTTTTCTCTAAAATAAACCCTGCAACTGGCGATTTCACAACATACTTTCCTCCTTCAGTTATAGAATAAACTTCGTAGACTTCTTTTAAGCGATCTAATTCAGCTTTAGCTAATTGCAAATCTTTTTTTGCATAAGCCAATTCACGCTCGGTACTAAAACTCGTTTTAAATAAATCTTGTTGGATTTGATAATTTTTTTTAGCTATTTGATATTCGTCTTCGGCAGCCAAAAGTTCTTTTTCAAACTCACGAGCTTCACCAGAATTAAGCGTTACCAATGCTTTTCTAGTATCAACTAAATCGCCAATTTCAAAATTTACACTGATAACTTTTCCCCCAATCATAGGAAAAACATTTACCAAGTTGTTTTCGTCAGGGATAACTTTTCCATTCAAAGTTATTTCTCCTTCCAATTGCTGTAATTCAGCTATATCAAAGCGCAAAGCGCTAATTTGTTTCTCTGTTAATTGTTTTGTTTTTGTTTTGTCTGCAACTTTTTTATCTGAACAAGAAGCAGCAACGAATAACACAAGTAATACACTTGTGAAAAATGTCTTTTTCATTTCAATTGATTTAGTAATTAAGGATTTTTATTAAGCCTAAAACGTGTGCTTTTTCTTTAGAATTGAACACTTTTTTTCAGCAAAAACATAGAAACTTCTCTAAAACGATAACATTTAAAAATAAATTATCGGTCGCTTGTAAAACAACTTTTTAGAATTGTTTAGTTGAATTATAATTCTGTCTATCAATTACTTGATTTAAACAACTGGAAAACAACTGCTAATTCCGCTTCTAGAAAATTTTTCTGATTGAACTAAAAAAAGCACATAAATCAATATTTAAATTGATTCGGTGTCAAAAGTTTTAGGAAAAAATGGAGATTGACTATTCTATAGCCTATAATTACAAAAGATGATGTAGAAATGATTTTTGTATTTCTTCCGCTTTTTATTTTCTGATAAAACAATTTTATAATCGTTAAAATCAAAACCTTGAACATATAATGCGTTGTGATTTGAATCTTTTAAATCAATTTTCAGTAAAGTTGACCCAGCATTACCCGCAGCAACAATAGACTGACCAACGAAAGAAACTTTAGGTTGATTTTCTTCTTCGTTTTCACCAACATCTTTTGCTTCTGAGAAAAACCCAACGAACTGAGAAAAATTTTCTTGATAATCGAAATCTTTATTTTCAGTGCTTGTTGCACCAAAAACTTGGAAACTAATTACAACAAATAATAAACTTATTATTTTTCTCATCGGGGTGCGAAATTATACACAATTGAGAAATAATGGATTATTTAATTTAAAATTAAATAGTACTTAATAATAATTTAACACAAAATACTAGTCAATCTTTTAATAAACCTTCTAATTTTTAACCCTAACTTCTTGATTCACACGTGCGTATTCGAAGCGGTTTAAAAGTTGAGGTAAAGCATAACCGTCTAAACCATTAATGGAAACAACTTTTGCTTTGTCTAATTGTAACCACTTGTCTTCTCGTTCTAACATTTCATCGTAGTAAATTGCTTCAATGGATGCGATTACATGAATCGTATTGTTTTCTAAAATTGGATACTCGTTCACGTAGCGACACAGTAAACGAACGGGGCTACCTTTTACAAATGGAACTTCGATTTCATCCAAGTATTCTTCATTCAAATCCGTAACATCAAATTCAGAAATGGATGCATCATAAGCCGCTGAACTTTGATGTGCGTCGGCAATCATCGTTGCTGAAATTGCATTTACAGTGAAGTATTCAGTTGCTTTTATGTTTGTATAAGTATTGCGCGGAACAGTATTTGGCCTTAAAATAAAACCCAACAACGCAGGGTCGCTACCTAGGTGTGTGACACTGGAAAATATGGCAACGTTGCTAATATCATCAATTGATTTCGTTGCGATGAGGTTAGCAGATTTATAACCCATACAACTATTTATTAGGTTTAGTCGAGGGATTTTATTGAGTTTACTGAATTCTTCTTTGGTATGTTTAATCATTGTTTCAATTGCTTTTGATAATAACAGAAAGGAGTGATTCTTGTTTAAAATTGCTAGTTTCTTTAAAAAGAACTATAGACGCGATTTTTATTTTTGGAATTTAAAAAACACCTTCTGGATGTTGAAAATGTTAACCAACAAATCCAGCGGTTATGGAGGCGTGGTAATAATTGTTGTTTTACTTGAAAAACTTATCTTATTAAACTTAAGCTACTGATTTTTAAGTTACTAAGTTAACACAAGTCATTTTCCCCGAAATTATCCATACCAAATCAAATAATACTTTTATTTTTGTTTGTCATAAATAAAAAATATAATCTAAATAAAAAACATGAAACTTGTTAAAACATTCAGCCTATTCGCTTTAGCCTCAATTTTTGTTGCTTGTGGTTCATTAAAAAAATCTTCAAAAGGAAGTTCTGAAGGAGAAACATTATTAGAAGTATATTGCAGTAGTGATGAATTCTTAAATAATAAAGAATTTTTTAGAGCAACTGGTATAGGTGAAAGCATGGATCAAATGGCTGCAAATAAAAAAGCAAGATCAAATGCTCAAGGAGAATTAGCAAAAACACTTAATTCAACAATGAAAATTGTAACAGATAATTATGTTAAATCAAGCGAAGTAAACAACAAAGAAGAACTAACAGAAAAATTTGAAGAATTATCAAGAACAGTTGTAAATCAGCAATTGGAAGGTGCTAGAAAAATTTGTGAGAAATACACCAAAACCAAAGAAGGTAACTATAAATGCTACATGGCGCTAGAGCTTTCGGGTAAAGAAATGTTAGCAAAATACAACGAAAAAATCATCGCTGATCCTTCTATTAAAGCAGATTATGATTACGAAAAATTCAAGAAAACTTTCGATGAAGAAATGCTGAAATTGGAGCAAAAAAATAAATAATTGATTCTGAAGTATTTGTAAAATGTCTTGAATTTTCAAGACATTTTTTTTATTCAATTTTGCCAAAACATGAAAAATATTTTTTTATTGCTTCTCCTTCTGCTCCTTGCAAATAGTGCTTTTTCACAAAAAAAGAAGCCTGATTGGGTACAGAATTATCCCACACTTGAAAGTGACTATATCGGAATAGCTTCTGCGAAAAAGTCAACTGCAAATTATAAAGAACTGGCAAAACAAAATGCTTTAAACATGCTCTCCAATTCAATTTCTGTCAATGTTTCGGTGGTATCTGTTTTAGCCCAAAATGAAACCAATAAAGAATTTACAGAAGAGTTTAATGAAGTAACCAAAACGCAAACCAAAAACTATATCGAAGGTTATGAAATAAAGGGCGAATGGGAGGATAAAAAAAACTATTGGGTATTTATCAAGATTAATAAACAAAAGTTTCTCGAAAATAAAGAACGAAAAAAAAATGAAGTCACTTTGCAAGCATTTGATATTTACAAAAATGCACTGAATCAAGATCAAGCGAATCAAATCCAATTAGCTTTACTCAATTATACACGAGCATTAAGCTTGTTAAGTCCCTTTTTATCAGAAACAATCGTTGCGAATGACAACGGCAAATCCATTTATTTGGCCAATGAAATTGTCAATCAAGTTTCAAAGTTGTTTAAAGAGATAAATTTCAACACCCCAAAATCCGCCTTAAAAACTTACCAAGCGGAAGCATTAACTAATGTAGAGTTAACAGCCTACAGAAGCTCCACCAATTTATCTTATATTCCATTGAAATTTGAAACAAGTGACGTAGAAATTATTGGTAAAAATCATCAAACAAACAATCAAGGTAAGTGTACGTTCTCTACTAATTCTTTTTTACAAAAAGAGAAACAGAAATACCTTATAGCTGTTTGTGTAAATTTTGAAGCCTTATTGAAAGAGGCCACTCAAGATAATCTAATTATCAATCTTTTTACCAACTTAACGCCCAATGTATTAACCATAACTATTGAAAATTCAAACTCGATGTTTGACAGAAGTGACCGTTCATTCTTTCAAGGTACAAGTACACCATCAAACTTTCAGAATCAAACTTCTTTTGGAACAACTAATAAATCAAACGAAAGTATCAAATACACCAATTTTGAAACCATGCGCGATGCGTTAAAATTTAAATTTTCTTCTGAGCAACTAGAAATCATTTCGTTTAATGCCCCCAATTTACCAATTGATGCAAAACAATTGGCTTCTTTAATTTCAATTCTTTCGTTTGACGAACAAAAAATTAATATTGTAAAAATCTATCTGCCTTATTTGACAAGTAAACCCAAAAATCTATACAACATTTTATCTAAGGAAATTACTTTCGATAATTCTAAAATTGAATTAAAGAGGATGTTAGAGGCAGGTAATTAGACTTTTTGAATATCAAGTTTGTCTGTTAAATGCATCGAAAAATTAGCAAAAACGAATCGAGTAATTGGAAAGTAATATTCCATTTTTGCGTGTATTGGTGAAATAAATTTCTGATACTTTTCCTACGACTTTTTGTTCTTTTATTAGAAATATTGACTACTCATTTTAATTTCTTTTCTGATTTACGTGCTTGGCAAGTATGCGCTTACCTTCGATTTTCACAAGGGAAGTGCTTCGAAATGACCACACAATATCGCTCGCTTTTTTGCGGGTTTCTTCAATGTCAACAATGGGTTGCGGATAATCGACGCCAATTTTACACTGATAAAACTCTTGTTCCATCTTGCTCAAATTCCAAGGTTCGTGGATGAGGTGCGCAGGAATATTTTTCAATTCGGGAATCCATTGTTTGATAAAAGCGCCTTCT
>JBILQY010000126.1:0-7123 GCA_044372955.1 Crocinitomicaceae bacterium
ATGAAATCGGTAAAATAGATATCACCAATACCATTTTTATCATTGTACAAATAAATTTTTCTTTCATCAATACTAACACTTACCGTAGATTCATTTGATTGCGGTCTATTCAAACTTAATCTGTATGGAGAATTCCAAGATTGGTCGATTTTAACATTTGCTTGATAAATATCATCAGACAAGTGATTTAACATTGGGTCTCTAAAGTTTTCACTTGATTTATCTTCCCAAGGTCTTCTTGATGTGAAGTATAAAGCTTCACCATCAATTGAGATATTTGAAGAATAATCAGCAAAAGATGTATTGATTGTTTCTCCTAAATTTTTAATAATATCAGCAGTAGGATTTGCTATTAATTTTTTAGCTACTGCGCATTGTACAATTCGTTTTTTAGCTTCTGGGATTAATTCCGATTCATTGGTTGTATTATCAAGAAACTTTTTGTAGTTTTCAACTGCTTTTTCGAATTGCTCATCTAAATGATAAGCACGACCTAAATGATAAAAAACATCAGCAGGCACTGCACTTTCACGAGTGCTGTAAATATCATAATTTTTATCTACTGGGTAAGTTGCTGCTTTCGTTAGGTATTTAATCGCCTTAGCATAATCTTGACGCATATCTAATTCAATAAAACCTTTTCTATAATTATAGTTTCCACTTTCTGGATTAATTTCTAGCAAACGATTTGAAATTAAGTCCGCATAATGGTAAAAGTTTTCTTGTAGAAAACGAGAAGATTGAACTACTAAGTCTTTTTCACTTGCTGTTGCAATTAAATTCTTAACCTCGGGTTCAGAATATTGCGCCTTCAGAGAAAACGACGATAATAATAAAAATAAAACTAATAATTTTTGCATGTTACTGTATTTAATTGTAGATAGGTACTTTTTCATTATTTTTAATTAAAATTCACTGTTTACATCAAATGCTTCAAGGTAATCAGCTACTCGACGAACAAATTGTCCTCCTAAAGCTCCATCAACTACTCGATGGTCATAAGAATGAGAAAGGAACATTTTGTGTCTAATTCCAATAAAATCTCCCTCTGGTGTTTCAATTACAGCAGGAACTTTGCGAATCGCTCCTAAAGCTAAAATAGCAACTTGAGGTTGGTTAATAATTGGTGTTCCCATAACATTTCCAAAAGAACCAACATTTGTTACTGTATAGGTTCCTCCTTGAATATCTTCTGGTTTCAATTTATTTGCTCTTGCACTATTAGCCAATCCATTAACTGATTTCGTTAATCCAGTTAAATTTAAACGATCAGCATTTTTAATAACAGGCACAATCAAGTTTCCAGATGGAAGTGCCGTTGCCATTCCAATATTAATATCTTTTCTTTTAATGATAGTATTTCCTGAAACAGAAACATTAACCATTGGAAAATCTTTAATAGCTTTTACAATTGCTTCAATCATAATCGGTGTAAAAGTAATATTTTCTCCTTCTCTCTCCAAAAACTTCTTTTTCACCTTGTTACGCCAGTTTACAATATTTGTTACATCTGCCTCAACATACGATGTTACATGTGGTGAAACATGCACAGACATTAACATATGATCAGCAATCAATTTACGCATTCTGTCCATTTCGATGATTTCATCACCCGGATTAGGCATAACAATTGGTTCTTTTATGTTGCTCAAGAAATTACCACCAATCGAATTGGTTGTAACAACTTGTGGTGTTGAAGATGGTGTAGAAACTACTTCTTTAACAATTGCTTGAGATACAGGCGCAGCAATAACATCCGTTTTCGTTTCCAAAAACAATAAAATATCTTTTTTCGTTATTCTACCGTCTTGACCTGTTCCAGCTATTGAATCTAATTGATTTTGAGAAATCCCTTCTTTTTCCGCAATGCTTCTTACTAAAGGAGAAAGGAATTTACCTGTTTCACTATTCTTTGAAAGTTTTTCAACTTGTCCATTCTGAGTAACGGAATCAGTTGCTTTAGGCATTTCTATTTTAACTTCAGGAGTTGAAACCACTGTGTTTGAAGTACTAGGAGTACTTTCTCCACCTGTTGAAAGAATTGCAATAACATCACCAACTTGAGCAACTTGATCTTTTTCAAAAAGAATTTTCACTAAAACACCAGCTGCTTCTGAAGGAAGTTCATTATCGACCTTATCGGTTGCTACTTCTACTAATGGCTCGTCGATTCCAACATTGTCTCCAACATTTTTCAACCAATTAGTGATTGTTGCCTCTGTAACACTCTCCCCCATTTTCGGGAGCCTTATCTCGATTTCTGCCATAACTTTATAAAATACTCAAAATAGAAAGCGCGGTAAAGATAATAAATAGCATTGAATTAGGGAAACATTCTTCAATTTATCTATCTAAATCATTCCAATTATTTATAATTATCATAAAATCTAATCCAATTTTATAATTTTTTGCATAGAATAAATTACTGTCATCTTCTGCTTCTTTATTGACTTGAAACGGTCTCAAAACACCTTCTTTTATACTTGGTAACCTTCGCGCATTGGAATCTTTTGATGAAAAATAACCAACAAAAGTTTTATTTCCAATCAAGATTTGAAAGATATTTTTTAGGTAGTTTATTTTGTTTTTATAGGTAAAAATTAATATTGGAGTAATCAAAAGTAAACCTAAACTTAAAAGGAAATCTAAAATTCTTTTTGACCTGAGATTTTCAGGTTTACTAATCGCATTAAAGTTTAAAGCGTACAAATCACCTGATGTATCAATCGAATTACTTCCGATTAAATAACTTGTTTCAGGAGGTGCAATCTTAAAATCAATATCCAACGTGTTAATTTGAGTCATTACTTCAATAATTTCTTTAGATGTCAAGTTTTTTGAGCAAAAGATTAATTCATTGATTTTGTGAATGTCAACAATTTGATCTATTTGGTTTTTCAATCCTACAGATTTTTCATAAGCCTCATCTATTCCAATTCCGTAAACCACTTCAATTGAAGGATACGTATTTGTCAAAATAAATTCTACTCGTTTAAATTCTTCCTCGTTACCAATAATTGCAAAGCGTTTTTTGGGCGCTTTCGGAAAACTCAAGGAATTGGTTTTGAAAAGATTCAAGAATAAGCGTGTAAAAAAGAAAGCAAAAATCACCCAAGATGTACCTATTAATATATACAACCTTGAAAATTGCCATTCTTTAGGTAATAGAGCATAAACTACAAGAATAAAAATTGTTCCAAAAAACGTAGATTTTACAATTGTTTTCCTACTTACACCTTTGTCATAAACTCCAAAAATCAAAGCTGAAAAAAGCCAAATTAATGTATAGAATGGTATTTGAATCGTGTATGCAAAATCTGGAAAATGAATATCGTGGTTTACCCAATTATTGGTCATTAACAATAAACCCGATAAATAAAGTGTAAAATCAACTGTTGGTAGCGCTGCTTTTTTAACCAAACGGTTTCCAAGTGCCATCGATGCTCTAAAATAGATTGCTAAATTTATGGCAAGTGAAAATAGTTTCGCATTGTTATTTGAAAAGTGCTTATTTGCAAATAAAATCATTGCACGATAAAACACAAACACATAATTTACACTGCTCTTTTTGGTGCTTTCTCCTTTGTAATGAATGATTTTAGTTTGAGGGAAATAATAATTTTTATAACCACCTAATTGAATACGATATGACAAATCTATATCTTCACCATACATAAAAAACTGCTCGTCAAGCAAACCGACTTTATCCAATGTTTCAGAACGCATAAGCATAAAAGCACCACTCAAAACATCAATTTCATTTATTTCGAATTCACTTAAATAACCTAGATGATATTGCCCAAAAGTTTTTGATTTTGGAAAAATACGCGCTAAACCAAATATTTTATAAAAAGAAACCGTTGGTGTTGGTAAACCACGTTTTGACTCAGGTAAAAACTTTCCTTTTCCATCAACCATCCTCACTCCTAGTCCTCCCGCATCTGGATGTTCATCCATAAATGAAACTGTCTTTACAAAAGTATCTTCTTCGATGACAGTATCTGGATTCAGTAATAAAACGTAACGTGCATTACTCAAATGAATTGCTTGATTGTTAGCTCTTGAAAATCCGACATTGTCTTTATTTGCAATGACATTTACAGATGGAAACTTTTCACGAACCATTGCAACTGAACCATCAATTGAATTATTATCAACGACGAATACTTGAACTTTCAATTGTTTAGAAGCGGATTCTACAGCATTTAAACATTGCTCTAAAAAATATTCGACATTGTAATTAACAATGACAACTGATAAATCAAATGAATAGGTTTTATTCATCACGCATTTTCAATTGCAATACACGAAATCTCTATTGTAACATCCAAAGGTAGCCTCGCAACTTGAACTGTTTCTCTAGCTGGAGGAATACCTTGAAAATAGCTTGAATAAATTTCATTTACCTTGGCAAAATCATTTAAATCTTTTAGAAAAATACTGCATTTTACAACATTTTCAAAACTCATTCCTGCCGCTGCTAGTAGTCGTTCGATGTTTTTCAAAACGCGATGAGTTGCTTCCTCAATTGTTGCGATTTCAAGCTGTCCAGTTTCAGGATTTAACGGAATTTGTCCACTCACAAAATACATTCCATTCATTAAAATAGCTTGACTATACGGACCTACAGGTGCAGGTGCATTTGGTATTTGAATTGCTTTTTTGCTCATTTGAAAAGTAAAATTGTTTGTTAGACTCAAATTTCTACATTTGCAAAGAAACAAAATTCAATTAAAGTGAAAGTGTTAATCGTAGATTTTTATGACTCATTTACTTACAATTTAGCTCACTATTTCGAAAAGCTCGATTGTGAGGTAAGTGTAATTAGAAATGATGAACTCGATTTATCTTCACTTTTGCAATTTGATAAACTTGTGCTTTCACCTGGACCCGGCTTACCAAAAGAAAAGAAAAATCTATTTGAACTACTTGAACAAATTAGTGGGAAAATCCCTATTTTAGGTATATGTCTTGGAATGCAAGCAATTGGTGAATTTATAGGTGGAAGCATTCAAAATCAATCTCTTGTAAAGCACGGAATTGCAGAATCAATAATTGTTTCTGACCATTCTCATTTATTTCATCATTTACCTTCTCAATTTCAAGTTGGACTTTATCATAGTTGGGAAGTAATCAATATTCCAAAAGAAAATATAACTTCACTTTCTCAAAACAATGTTGTTATGTCTATTGAATTCCCTGAAAAAAAACTTTATGGCGTTCAATTTCATCCAGAGTCTATTTTGACAGAAAACGGACAAGCACTTTTACGTAATTTCTTAAACCTTAACTAATATGAAATCAATAATCTTATTTTTCTCATTACTCTTTACTGCAAATTCTTATGCCCAATCTTGCTTAGGACAATGGGTGACAATCGATGATGAAACTGGAGAAAAAAAATCAGTTGTCGAACTTTACAAAAAGGATGACAAGTTGTTTGGAAAAATAGTTTACTTGTTTCCGAGAAAAGGAATTGAAAAAGACCCAAAATGCAAAGAATGTCCAGGTGATTTAAAAAACAAACCAATTGAAGGAATGGTTATCGCTAAAAACTTAAAGTGGAATGAAAGCGAATGGGCTGGCGGTACAATTTTAGATCCCGAAAATGGTAAAGTTTATTCAGTAAAAATGTGGATTAACCCTGACAACTTTAAACAATTGAATGTCAGAGGATATATCGGTCCGTTTTACAGAACTCAAACTTGGATTAAGGCAGCAAAAGATTATTAATTCAAACTCTTTTCGAACTTTTCTGAAACGTTTTTGTTTATTCAAAAAAAATAATTGAATGAAAAACTTTTCCTTACTTCTAACTTTTACACTTCTTTCTTTTTCATTTCTAGCACAAAATAGCCTTGTCAGAGGGAAAGTTTCAAATAGCTTAAATAACCAAGCAATTCCTTTCGCTAAAATAATAGTTATCGACCAACAAAAAGGTGCGATTTCAGATGATGCAGGTAATTTTGAAATTACTGGTTTGAATCCGGGTGTATATTCATTTAAAGCAACAGCTTCTGGATTTAAAGAATTGGTTATTAATGAGATAACTGTAACAAATGCACGTTCTATTGAATTAAATTTTGCTTTAGATGAAATCGTTTTAGAGCAAGAAGAAGTGGTGGTTAAAGCTTCTCCTTTTCAGCGTAAATCAGAATCGCCTGTTTCCTTAAAAACATTAAATGCAACTGAAATTGAACGTTTACCAGGCGCAGGACGTGATGTGAGTAAAGTAATTGCAGCACTTCCGGGTGTTGCTTCACGTGCAACTTTTAGAAACGACATCATTATTCGCGGTGGTTCACCAGGAGAAAACAAATTTTACCTCGATGGAATCGAAGTTCCGAACATTAATCACTTTGCTACACAAGGTAGTAGCGGTGGTCCAGTTGGACTTTTAAACGTTAACTTTATTCGTGAGGTTGATTTTTATTCTGGTGCATTTCCTGCGAATCGTGCCAATGGTTTAAGTTCTGTTCTTTCTTTCAAACAAAAAGATGGAAACCAAGATGCATTCATCACAAATTTTGCATTAGGTTCAAGCGATGCAGCATTAACTTTTGATGGTCCGATTGGTAAAAAAGTTGACTTCATTTTTTCCGCAAGACGTTCGTATTTACAATTTTTGTTTGCAGCTTTACAATTGCCGATTCTCCCAACTTACAACGATTTTCAATACAAAATCAATTATAAATTAAACGATAAAAACAAAATTACCTTCATTGGTTTAGGTGCAATTGATGATTTCAGATTGAATGCAAAAGTGAACGAAAACGTTACTGATTCGGCAACGAGAGAAAGCAACAATTACATTTTGAACAATTTACCTCTTCAAAAACAATGGAATTATACAGTTGGTATTAATTGGCTTCATTATTCAAAGAATTCATACCAGAACATTATTGTAAGTAGAAATATGTTGAATAATTCAGCAACTAGAACTTCTAATAAAATTCCTGCTCCTGACAATGTGATTCTCGATTACTCTTCATTCGAAGCAGAAAATAAATTCCGTTTTGAACACACTTACAACAAAAACGGTTGGAGATTAAACGCTGGTGTTGGTTACGAATTTGCGAAGTATTTCAATTCTACATTTAATCGAGTTACCATTCAAGGAGCT
>JBILQY010000175.1:0-5638 GCA_044372955.1 Crocinitomicaceae bacterium
TAAAATTGCCGAAGGTGCTTGGTGTTCAGTCTACATGAAAAAAAGCGACAAAAATTTGGTTGTTAAACAGTTATACTTTTGTGGTTGGGGTCATAATGATTACAGAAAACATAAGGCTTTGGTGATAGGTAAAGAGAAAATATGTGGGAAATGGAACCCATTAATTCTATGGTTTCTCCACAATTATATGTTGCTGTACCAAATGATCGGTTTAAAAAGAAGACTGAGATTTGAGCAATCGATTGATGCTTTACCAACCACTTCTAACGTTAACTACACGGGTCTCAGATATGAGCAAACTTTCGTCACCAAAGAATTAACTGTTGAAAATTGTCCTGAAAACATTGTTGAACAATTCAAAAAACTAAACGATGACTTGGAGCGATGTGGGTTATATATAGATGATGTTCATGCCCGAAATGTTCGGTTGACTGAAAATGGACAAATACAAATTGTAGATGGTGAGCTTTATTCTGGAGGAGAGGAATGGATTAAATCTAAGCTCGTAGTTCTTATTAATGGTGCGATGGTTTCAAATATGGAAAAAGTATTGGGGAATGATAGAATTATTGCTTGGGTTGATCATAGAGAAAGGGTTGATAATATAGTGAAAAAGGCATTTAACACAAGAACAACTGGGTAAGTTTGATGGTGTTCAAAAATCTCAAATTTCTAAACTAGAAAGTCACGCAAATAGTGCAACAATCGACACGATATTGAAAGTTTTTAGAGCACTTAAAGCAGAAATTCATTTCAATGTAACGCTTGAAAAACAGTATATTCAACTAACTTAGATGAATAGTAATACCATCACGAACGTTTAGCTTTTTTTCTACCGCAAGCACTTCATAGTAAAAAGGAAGCCAAGTATGAAAACGTTATACAAAGTCAAGCTATATATTCCTTTCAACCAACATCTCGATAAAAGATACGGAGAAACTGGCACAAAAAAAAGAACGGACTTTGAAATTAAAGCCAAATCATTTGCTATTGGAGAGTTAATCAAGGAAGAAAGAAATTGAAAACATCAAATTAAAAACACCACCAACCAATCCCTTTATGCCAAAAATACCTTACTACCAAGAAGCGCTGAGTACTCTAGAAAATGCTACTGAACTAATTTCTTCATTTCCTATCGACGAAATCTACTATACCGATATTAAAAAAGTTAAAGCTGTTGGAAAAACTATCGGTAATTGCTTGGAGAAGTTCCAAAAAATCAGACAATTGCGTTATTTACGCAAAAAACGTATGTTTGTATAAAAAATGCAAAAATGAAATTTCCTATTTTAATGGCTGATATAATAAATAGTGGCAAAAAAGATCCTATATTATTAATGCGTCAGATTAAAGATATTGTAACAACTATAAACTTAGAAAAACAAGAACAATTAATTTCTCCGTTGACAATAACTCTAGGAGATGAATTTCAAGGTTTGGTTCACTCAATGGAAAAAGGCATCGAAACGATTTTTGATATAGAAGAAAAAATAGTATCCAAACAATACGATTTGAAATTGAGGTACGTTTTATACTTTGGTAACATTGACACCGAAATAAATAACAAAATAGCATACGAAATGCTAGGAGAAGGTCTTACAAATGCAAGAAAAGCATTGAATTCTTTAAAAAACAAAGACACTAGATTTGAGATTCACCTTAACAACAGTGAAGATGCAAAAGAACTTTATTTGAATAAAGCTTTTTTTATTTATCAAAATTTCATAGATTCATGGAAAGAGAAAGATTTGGAAATAGTCAAGGAGTTTTTCTTGAATGAGGACTATAAAATAGTAGCACAAAAAGTAAATATCGATCAATCAAATGCATGGAGGAGAAAAAAAAGCCTTAATATCTTAGAATACAACAATATAAAAAAAATCATTTTATTCATTTTAAACCCAAATTATGAGTTATAGTTACTTTTATTTTGTTCTAATTTTCGTAATTGGCGAAATAATAATAAACATCACCTTTTTTAACTACTTGAAAAAGTATTTTAAAGTCAATCAAAATTCAGGGGAAGAATTATCGGTTAAATTTTTAGGATTAGACATTTCTTTATTTAAAGGATTACTGGAAAGATTCGTGCTTTATTTTGCTTTAACCATTAATTTAACTCAAATATTAATCGTTTATGGTGCCATTAAAATTGGTACTCGATTTGAAAAAAATGACAAAATAAAAAATGATTACTTTTTAATAGGAAACTTCAGTTCAATATTTGTTTCAATCGTCTATTATTTCATTTTCAACAAGTTGATAAGATAAAAATCATTTGAAAACATTAAAGCAAGTCCTTTGGCGAAATTTTCACAATTAAAGTTGAAAATGGAAGATTACTTGAAAAAGCCAGACTATGATAAATCAAACTAAAAAGAATTATGAGCAAAAATTTAAACCCAAAGTTAACATCACTTGATGACTTAATTAACCAAAATTATGGTGAAATTGGCTCAAGTAAAAGAGATGAATTCGAGGAAGGTTTTGAAGCTTTCAAAATTGGTGTTATGATGCACGAGCTTAGAAAAGAATTAGGTATGACTCAAGAAGAACTTGCTCTTAAATGTGGCACTACTAAAAATTTATTTTATGCTTATCCGTTACTATCCCTAATGAAATAGAATACACTAATCCTTTTTTCGAGATTTTCCTCTGGAGTTGCTTTGATTTCTCGATAACTATCTAAAATGACAACTTTAAATTCGCCGCCGATACTTACTGTTTTTCAAAAGATTCCTCACTCCGTTCGGAAAGACATGCATCGAGGGGGATTTGCGAAAATGCGAAGTATTTTCGACTAAATTCCCACCCCAAAAGTCATTCCGAACATGGTGAGGAATCTTTTTAGTTGTTATTTTAATCAAAGCATAACCGCACTAGTAGCAAGATAGTTAAATCAAGTTTGAGTTCTTTTCTAACTAGTTTGGGGAAACAAGCGGATATACATTTTATATTTCTAGAATTGAGAATAATGCAAGTGATATTCGATTGTCAACACTCATGAGAATTTTTAGAGAAGGTTTTGGTAGACAATTGAAATTGAGTATTGGATAAGTTTACAATCAATCTTAATCTTAACTAAATCGTGGAAACAAAAAATAAAAACATCAAAACTTTCAACCAACATCTTAATAAAAGATACGGAGAAATTGGCACAAAAGAAAGAACGGACTTTGAAATTAAAGCCAAATCATTTGCTATTGGAGAGTTAATCAAGGAAGAAAGAAAATTGGCACATTTGACTCAAGAACAACTTGCCGAAAAAATTGGGGCAAAGAAAAGTTTTATATCAAGAATTGAAAATGGTCATAGTGACATTCAACTTTCAACGCTTTACAAATTAATCGAATTTGGACTTGGACGAAAAATAAACTTAACAATTCAGTGAAAAACTGATAAAAGAACTACAAACATCGATTTTATAAATTTAACTTTTATTGTTCATTATACCTTGGTAATCAAAAGACTATGACAACTAAAAATAAAAGTATCAATAACGATTTTGAATTTGGAATAGATTCGCGTTATAAAACCAAAAACGAAAGAGAGGAAGATGCGGTTGCACTTATGCAAGCACGATTGGACAGAATGAAGAATTTATCGAAAGAGCAAATCCTTCGAGCGAAACTTTTGCAATTAAAGTTGAAGAGTTTGAGAGCGAAGAAAACAAAGTAGAGTGAACCACTCTCGCCTTTCACTCTTACTCTGTTTTTGTGACCCAAAAAGTTGAAAAATCTAACTTTTACGAGGATTTAGAAAGGGTAGCAGAGTTCCATCTACCGTCAAAAAAAGAGTAAAGGGTAGATTTGTCTAATTTTACCGTATGAGTTGATTTTAACACCTGATTTTGAACTCAAAACAGAGAACATACTAATTATTAAAAATTTCAGTCAGGAGTTCTAATAATTCCTGCTTGACCTCTTCGTAAGATTGTTCTATTCCTCCTGGGATTTGATGTGCTAAACTATTTTGCCATCCAGCTTTTTACTTGTTTGTCATTGCCTTCATTCATCATTTGGTGAATCCCCTCAAACTCCAAATTTTTAAAGTTCATTTTGATATGAAAAGCTTTTCTTATTTCTTCCCAATTAATTGCTAACTGATTATTTGCTAAATACCAGTTGTCATAAAAGTCTCTTGGGGCTGTATATGAACGTTGAATAAGCGCCCGCAGTTTTTCAGCAAGTACTTCACGTAATGAATAGCAAGGGATTGTCAATGGTGAAGTCGATAGTGAATCAGAATAGGGATGAAATACTTCTCTTCCCTCAGCTGGGAAAACCATCAATTCGTAAAGTATTATTTCAATTTTAATACTAGTACTCCAACGATCTGGAGATGGAGGTGCTTGATTGGATGAATGATCGGCGCCCCAAAACTTGACGATTGCCTTGTACCCAGTTAATTGATCATTGAATCGTAATTCAGTGACTTCTTGGATGAACAGAGGAACTTCTGTTCGGCTCGTTATCAAGTCAATAATTTGTTTCAATAATTTCCCATCCAGCACAAAAGCAGGGTTGATTGATGTGAAGTCGAGGTCTTCAGAAAAACGGTAATCTGTAAAATAACATTTTCTTAAACAGGTACCGCCTTTGAATACGAGCGTATCACGGCATTCAGGAATAGAATAAATGGCATCAATAAAATGACCCAGTACCCAATCTTTATCGATTGTTGATTTTGGAACATGCTGCATTTCTGCCTTTTGTTCTATTTCCCTTTTTCTAATCATCAATACTGCTTGTTACAAATATGGAGAATATCCGCTTCCTTGATATTCAAACGTAGTTTCCATTTGCTATTGAAGACACCTTCGATATGTCCAAAAGGATCAATTAATATGTAACGAGGATTCACCTTTGTCTCGGCAAATTTTAAGAAGCGTGAAAGTTTCTTTTTTTGCAATAACTCTGCAAGAAATGCCATTCTTTTTATAGCCGATAAATTGTTTATAGCCTCACAAGATTCTATTAGTTTGTCTTGATCTAGCTCAGCATCGTTGAAGGCACGTATTAACTCTGAATAACCTCCTGAATATTGTGGCAAATCGAAACAATCAACAATGGTCTTTTCTATGGTTGTAATCGTATATCGGTGATTTCCAAATCCTTCATATTGGATATTTGATCGTTTTCGCGGATTAATTTTCACGAACTGATAAGGTACGCCAAACACACTTTTTTCACTTTTTACCTTGGTCGTTTGAATAAATACGCTATTTGGAAATTGCTCTGTAAGACCGTGGATGTTTAAGGCAGACCAATACGAAATAACTCCATCCGAAACCAAATGGCAACCAATCACTTTTTCGTCTCGAAAGTTCGTTCTACAGTATTTTCCTCGTTCAATTCTAGATAGAAATTCTTTTTCAACGAGATTTTCTAAAATTTCATTCAAGTTTGAAAACTCAAAATCAATTGTTTTTTCAATAGAATCTATTCCAAAAATATCAATTTCAAATTCATCCAATTGGCGAATAAATTGTTGCTGGTCCTCCAGTAGATTCTTCGATAAATATCTTCTAGCCATTTTTACATTTTATGAAAGGATATGTGGTAAAATATAGGACATATCTTTAATAGAAATGTAAAGATAAATAATATTGATATTCTAGCAAAAATTATTTAAAATA
>JBILQY010000147.1:0-6363 GCA_044372955.1 Crocinitomicaceae bacterium
TCATACTCATTACACTATTGGTACGATTCCCGACCTTTCATTTTTTACGCTTTTTTATGCAATAATTGCCGGAATCATTTTTGGGTTATGTGCCTCAACTTTTAGTTTTGCTATTCATAAACTGGGTAAGGTTTTTAAATCAAATATAAAATTTCCACCATTGCGTCCTTTTATTGGTGGTAGTATAGTTGTTGTTTTGATCTGGGTAATCGGAACAACAAAGTATATAGGACTTGGAATTCCAACGATTGTTCAGTCTTTTGAGCAACAACTTCCAGCCTATGATTTTGTTTTAAAAATGATTTTCACTTTATTAACGCTCGCAGCTGGATTTAAAGGGGGAGAGGTAACACCACTTTTCTTTATTGGAGCCGCACTTGGAAATGCTTTAAGCTTTTTTATTCCTTTGCCGATTGGACTTTTAGCAGGAATGGGTTTTGTGGCTGTTTTTGCTGGCGCGACAAATACCCCAATTGCTTGTAGTATAATGGCTATTGAATTATTCGGTGTAGAATGTGGCGTTTTTGTGACTATCGCTTGTGTTGTATCTTATTTGTTATCAGGACATAGTAGTATTTACGGACATCAAATAATTGGTGAGGCAAAACATCCACTTTTTTCAGCACTAGAAGGCAAACGATTGAATGACCTTTGAAAACTGTCCTCTCATGAAACGTTGAGATGGAATTGGTTTATACAATTAAAGGTTAATAAGCTAAGTTTAATTTCACTTAAGTTTGTGAAATCAGGGAACAAATATTTTCAATTATTGCTTCACAAAACGTATAATTTCAATGGGTTCTTCATTTCTGTAGATTTTTACGAAATACATCGAACTTCTGAATTGATTGATAGTAATGTTAGTAGTTAAACTTTCAGGGTTAAAGCTACCTTGGTTTAAAATTCGTCCACTTAAATCGAAAATTTCAAAGCTACATTCTTTTGCAATGGTTGGGTTATCGTGTTGAATTTGAATTTCACTACTTGCAGGATTGGGAAACAAGGAAAATTGAATGTTTGGGCCATCGGGAATTTTCTCGAAATGTGCCTTGAATAAAGTGTTTGTTTGTGAAATATTCCCTTCAAAAATTGGGTTTAATGTATCCGAAATAAAAGCGTTTGGCTCCCAATGTGAAAATCGATAACCTGGTTTTGCCATTGCTGTTGCTTGAATGGGCACACCATCGAAATAAGTTCCACTCCAAGGATAGCTAGTTGGTTTTATAGTGTTTAATTGAATTTCGCCCAAAGTGTCTGGAAAAACAGCCAATGAAATAACCACTTTTTTCTCCAAATTGAATTCGGTAACGATTTGATTTAATACAACTTCATTTCGGCATGCAAGCTGTGACCTAAAGGTGAGGTGGTTGTTTTTAAACTCCAACATTTGAGCATCAATCGTATTTGGGTCACCCCATCTTTCAAACTCTAATGGCATTTCTGGATTCATTCCATCAAAAAACTGTTGCTCTATTGCAAGTAAGTTTTCTGTTTTGTAGCTTGTATTTATTTGATCTGCAAAACGATTAATGAAGTAATTTTTATAAGCTGGATTTTGAATTCCACGTTTCCAAATGTTGATGTAAGGATTTTCTGAACTAAAGTTTAAGATATAGTTTAAATGATTATCCGTACAAGATGACCAGCCATTTGGTGCCATTGCAAGCTCTAAATCAATTAAGCCAAAACGCCAGCGATAACTGCTTTTGTCAGAGCGATAAATTTTAATATTATTTTGTGGCCAATCCAGGTTACCCATCCAAGATTCGGAAATAATGTAGTCGGTGTAATGCTTCAAATCAAAATATTGATCTGCATTTTCCATGAAAGTTGTACTTGTTGGACTTATGGTTAAGAAGTCTTCATAAGAGGTCAAGAAATTATCGACATCGCCTTCTAGCGCCCTCAAAATACTGCCATAAAAATAACTCATGGATAAAATTTCGACGGAATCATTTGTAGGTTGATAATCATAAATTTCAAAATATTCTTTGTTGAATTTTTCTCTCAATTCGTACAATCCAAAATATTCTCCATTGATGTAAACAGTAACAGGACGATATCCAGAATAGTAATTATTGGTTCCTTGGCTCATCATATAAACTTGTGAAGCATCTTTATAAGGTAACTGTAGCCATTGATTGCTGCCGTTTCTAAGGTAAATGTCACTGAATTTGTTTCTAGTTGGTCGGTTGGGAATCAATTGATGATTTACAATTCCGCCACCCAATGCACCATGATCTAATGAAAGTCGAAAAGAGCGCTGCGGATTCCCACGACTTCCGCCAGCACCTCCGTCCATTCGAATACCCGTTTTTTGGGTGAAAAGTACCGGGTGATTTTCCTCCTCTGTCAAATAAGAAGCAAAGGCAGGTTTTGTATCATCAGAAGTAGGATTATCAAAGATTCCATTTGGACCAAAAAGATTGGTATTATCGGTAGTAATTAATAGAATCGGAGTAGTGTGTGAAACGTCAAATAAGAAAGTAGATACAGCATTTTCACTTGGTAAAATATCCGCAGGATCAAGCGGGAAAATCTTAGCGTTAACCGTTTTTGTATTGGCAATTAAAATCGGTTCGGTGTAAGTTGTTGAATTGAAAGTAGGAGTGGAGCCATTTAGGGTGTAAACGATTTTACTCGGAATACTATTTGGGTTTTGTATTTCTAATTGAAACGATTGGGTATTGACGCTTGATTTTTTTGATAAGATTGGTGCTTTCAAGGTGTCAACAAAACTCAAAGCAGTGTTATTCGTTAGTTTAGGAGTACTTTTCAACCATTTGATTTGATTAGAAGCATCAGGGAAATGACCAACCGAAATATCCGTTTTTGGACTTTTCACAAGTAAACTACTTATCACTTGATCCATTGGATTAATTAAATAAATTGTTTCACCAGTTGTTCCAATTTTGAAATTAGCGTGAAGTTTGCTTCCTTCTTCAGGTAAAAATTCAACTTGAAGTTCGTTTAAATCGGTTGCTAAAAAGGAAAAATCTATATAATTATAAAACTCACCAGCAGAGGTAACCACGTCAAATGATAAATTACTGAAAGGACCAGCAGTTAAACCAGCTGCTTGTAGTTCACTAGCTCTAAACAAAAGTTGATGCCGCGCTCCCCAATAATAATTACCATAAGGAGCTGGGTAATCGGTATTTCCATTTTGAATATCCCCATTGCCAATAGTAAATCCATTGATGCGCACATTTGGTCGCTGAAAATAAACCTGACCCAGATTTGAGTTGCAAGCAGCAGGACTTCCATCAACAAAAGCAGCCATCGTTGAAGCAAAAGAGGTTGCAGTTTGGCGGAAAATTGAATTTAAGGTGTATTGAGAATTATTGTAAGCACAAATGTTTAAAACAACATTCGAAACTCCGTCCCAAATAAATTGATTGTTAAAGGAATGCGTATTCCAACCATTGATTGGCGTGTAATTTTGTTGCGACAATGCAAAACTAAAAGCGGTACTTTCACTGCGGTTTTTTTCGCTACAAAAAACGACTTTGTAGGAATTGGCATCGATACTTGTGCTTGGAAATGGCCATTTATTTGGCTCACTTAAATCATCTGTTAGAAAGTGATTGGATAAATCGTAAGCGGTATTGGAAGTATTGTAAAGTTCAATCCAGTCTGTCGCGTCATTATTTTCATCTTTAATGGCTGCATAATTTTTATTACTTCCTTCATTGATAACAACTTGAGCGTTTAAAGAAAAACTCAAAACAACAAAAAGCAAACTAAAAAATTTAAAGTTCATTTAGAATTAATTTTGCATAAATGTAATTATAAAATAATGACAAATTAATAAAGCAAAATTGCAAATAGATAATAAGCTCGCTATTATTGTAATTTGTACAATTTCTTTTTCAGCCAGAAAGCAACATTCACCATAATTATCAAAGCAGGAACTTCCACCAAAGGACCAATAACACCAGCAAAGGCTTGACCTGAATTGATGCCAAAAACACCAATTGAAACTGCAATAGCTAATTCGAAATTGTTACCAGATGCAGTGAATGAAAGGGCTGCATTGTCTGAATAATCAGCTCCAATCCATTTTCCGAGAAGGAACATAAGAAAGAACATAATTGCGAAGAAAATCACTAATGGAATTGCAATGCGCACCACATCAAACGGAATGGAAACAATCATTTCTCCTTTCAAACTAAACATCACCACAATCGTGAATAGTAACGCTATCAAAGTGATTGGAGAAATAAAAGGAATAAATTTTTGCTTAAACCATTCTTCGCCTTTGATTTTTAAGAGTATAAAACGACTAAGAACTGCCGCCAGAAAAGGAATCCCTAAATAAATCCCAACTGTTTGAGCGATTTCTTGAATGGAAATATCAATTTTTAAAGCATCAATTCCGAAAAGTGGTAAGACAATTTCTAAGTAAAAATAAGCGTACAAACTAAAGAAAAATACTTGCAACAAACTATTGATTCCTACAAGACCAGCAACTAATTCTCGGTTTCCTTCCGCTAATTCGTTCCAAACGATTACCATCGCAATACAAGGAGCTAAACCAATGATTATCAGTCCAGTCATATATTCAGGATAATCTCTTAAAAAGGTGGTTGCTAACAAAAACATTAAAAATGGACCAACAATCCAAGTGACAAAAAAAGAGGCAAGCAAGAGTTTTGGTTTCGCCATCACTTTTGGAATTTTAGAAAATTGAACCTTAGTCAATGGCGGATACATCATCAAAATCAATCCAATAGCTAATGGAATATTTGTCGTTCCATTGGAAAAGGAGTTAATGAAATTGTCAGCATTCGGAATAAAATAGCCAATCGCTATTCCGATTCCCATTGCCAAAAAAATCCAAAGGGTTAAAAAACGATCTAAAAATCCGAGCTTTTTTCGTTCTGCTGCTGGGGCACAATTAGTTGAAGACATAAAGTTTGGTTTAATTTATTTTTGAAAAAACATACAAACATTCTCGTGCAATCTGATTGGAGCGTTCCAAGTATTTTTCTGCTTGTTGTGGAGTTCCGTCAAATGCTTTTGGGTCTGAATAGGTGGTGCCAATTCGCAACTCAACACCTGGAATAAACGGACAATTCTGTTCTGCATCAGAGCAAGTCATTATGGCAGCAAAATTGCTCGAAGGATTAAAACTGTCGTCGTAAACTTTTGAAAAACAAGTTGTAAAATGCAATTTGTTCGTTCCATAAACTACTTTGTAAATCGGATTTGCAGTGAGTTCTTCTGTCGTTATTTCAAAACCTGTTTCTTTTAACGCTTGAATCGCATTGGGGTTGAAAGCTGTTGCTTCTGTACCGCCTGAAAAAGTGTGTACGTTTTCAATACCAAAGAAAGAAGCGGCAACTGCTGCCCAAATTTGTCCAAAATGACTGCGACGTGAATTGTGTGTGCAAACATACATCAAGTTAATTGGAAGATTCCCATCCTTTTTATATTGAATGTAATCGGAAATTTTAGAGAGAAGTTCCTTTCGCTCTGACGGAATTGTGTCAAACTGATTTACAAGTTGATCACAGTGATTTTTCAATACGTCAAACATCTTTTTTGAAGTTTAGCAACAACCGCCTCCAGGAGTACAAGTTGCTGCAGTGCTATTACCCAATTCTGTCAATTTCACTTTTTGTTTTTCTGCCGGAATTCCACAAGCATCTTGAGCTAAACAAGCTGTCACTTTTGAAGTCAATTGAAAGAATAATCCATTGTAAGAAAGTTCATATTTTCCAATCGTATCACTTTGGTATTCCACTTCGATTTCTAGTTCTGGGTTGATATTCAATACTTTTTCAGAAAGTTCAATGATGTTTATCAATTTACTTGGTGCCAAACGGTGGTCGTAATCGCCAGCTTCCCACAATTGGAAATTAATCACTTTTTCTTCGCGTACTTTTCCACCACAATCGATGAAATTCTTGGTAATCATTCCAACTTCCGTCACGTGAAAATGTTTAGGAACAAAAGATTTGTTTGGCAATTGAAAAACAACAGCATCTAAGCTGGTAAGAATTTCTTTGATTTCGTTTAAGTTCATACTCTATTTTTTTATGTTATTTGATTTAAAATTAACAGCACTGATTATTGTTTTTATTAATTAATTGATTGGTAATCAAACTAATTTTCTCGTTTAGTTCCGTAAAAACTTCTTGATTCAAACAATAGCAAATCGCAGTTCCTTCAATCGTTCCTTTGATAAGATTTGCGTTTTTTAGTTCTTTTAAATGTTGTGAAATAGTGGCTTGCGCAAGAGGTAGTTCATCAACGATATCGCCGCAAATACACTTTTCATTTTGAAGTAAAAACTCGATTATGGCGATACGCGCTGGATGTGCCATTGCTTTAAAAAGTGTTGCCAATTCATTTTGA
>JBILQY010000127.1:0-7086 GCA_044372955.1 Crocinitomicaceae bacterium
CTCCCGACCGATTTGTTTTGGTGAACAAAAAAGTAGAAAACAGTTACACCCAAAACTTAATGGGAATTATGGACACTTCTAAAGTTTGGGTGCTTCCACAGGAATTTAGCTCCATTCAACAAGTAAATAAAGGACGATTTTTAGTGGTTAAAACAACCTATTCCAAAACCGGTCTTCCGAAACACCAATCGACAATTTTAGAAGGAAACGGAACCCCACTTTTGCCTTATTTTGATGGGGTGATGATTTACAAATACAATGAGCAATCTGTTTTTGTAGTGGGTGATAATTTGGTAGAATCAAGTACACTGGTAGGAAATGTGCGCTTTTACTCTTCTGAAGGTAAACAACTTTCAGACAGTACTTTTGATAAAGTAACTCCTTGTGGAGATAATTATACGGTACTCAAAAACAACAAATACGGACTTTTCAACGCAGAAGGAAAAGCGATAGTTTGGCCAAAATATACCTTCGAAAAAACCTTGTATAATTACAGCAATGCCTTATCTTGTTTACACACGCATCATCAATTTGTTTTCATAGAAAACGGTAAAAAAGGAATCTTAAATGGCAATTGGAAAGTTCATTTAGCTCCTATTTACGAAAAACTCATTCCAATTTATGCGCAAGTGCAGACAGTTTCAAGTGCGCGCTATTTTGCGTATCTCTCCGAAACAAACTCCTATGATTTAATCGATGTGAATGGTAAAAAACTCGCTGAAGCCGATACGTTTATGACCAAAAACATTCGCCTTCCAAAAAACAATTATTACGCTTCTGATGCTTATCGTGTTTATTTTTTCTTCGGAAAACGACAGGGCAAAGATTTCAAATGGGGAATTATGGATGAAAAAGGAGTCGTTTTAATTCCCGCTACAAATTCAACCATTATTATTACCAGTGATTTTGAAGGGCTATTAGTTGAATCAGGTAATAATGGCGTTCCACAAATGAACAGAGTGCTTTTGACAGATGCCAATACTGCTGGTTATCAAGCTCAAGCGGTAAATTTTAAAACGAAATTGGACAGTATTTATCTTTTTCAATTTGAGCAACAGTATTATCCTTTGATTTACGACCAAACACAAAAAATGTGGCGACAAGAAACGTATGGTTACAATTTACCTAAAAACTTTGGCAATCTCTTGTTAATCATTGGAAGTAGCGGAGGGTTTATTTATGATAAAAGCACCAATCTTGCTACCAAAGTAAAAAGTATTTCTTCACACAGTGGAGGTCTTCCAACCGTTCAAACAGCTGAAGGTTATAACCTTATTCACCCACGCTTGGGTTTACTTTTTAAAGAAAATCATACGCAATTTAATCAGCAATTTGCAAGTAAAAACCGCGTTTGGGGAATGACTGAAAAAGGAAAATGGCGCTTATATGATACACTTGGTGTGCAACGCATCAATGGTGATTTTGATGCAATTCCTTATGATTGGGAAGCAATGATTGTGCAACTAAACTACAAAAAAGGGCTACTTGACGAAAATTGCAAATGGGTGATTCAACCCCTTTTTTCTGACTTGTTTCTATTCACAAAAAAATTGTATGTGGGCATTACTTCATCAAGTAAAGTGGCTGTTATTAACTTGACGAATCCAGCAGTTATTGACTCTTCTTACTCGAGTTTTGTTCCTTTATATTATTCTGGAGACGGAAACGTGGTGTATTACAGCTTAGAAAAAAATGGCAAAACCACGTGCTACGATAAGGATGGCAAACTTGTTTCGCGATCGAAAAAAGAACTATTGATGAGTTATTGGACGGAGGAAAGTAGTTATAATTTCTTCTACATTCAATGTGCTGAATATGCTCAAAAAGCGATTTTACAAAACCACAAAGAGTTGGTTTACAATTATTTCTATCCAACTTATTGGAATCAAATACAAAGAGACAAAAGTGCAGTGATAAATGGTGTAAGAGGAACGACTTATGGTGACAAAAAATACTTTAAAGCAGAATTTGTTACTTTAAAAGCGATAAGTTTATCCATTACCGAGCCACCAACAGTTCAATTGGATTATGGAAAAAACAGTGGAGGTTCATCCGGATATTTAGAAGTTTCAAATTGGGTTTTCCAATCGGATGGAACAAGCAAGAAAGTAGCATTTAATGACTTATTCAACTCCAATAGTCCTGTTTATCAAAAGATAATTGTGGAAGCCATTCAAGATAATCCTGATATTAGAATTGATTGCAACAAACCCGATTTTTTGTTTAGCGGAGCACAACAATTTTCGTTTCACAAAGACGGAATCAAATTATATTTTTTCGAAGGTCAATCACAAGCATTTGAATTAATTTTAGCGAAAACGCAATTGGCAAAAATTCCAAGCGCGAAATGGATTTTGGGGTATTTGTGATTTATATTAAAAGTAGAGAATAACGTAATAAGTTAACTTTTAAGACCTTTCAACATAGCTGGACTTATATCTATAAATAAAATAGTGAAGTAAATTCGTGTTTATCTTAATGAAAATAAACTTAATTTTTTTGACAGCTTGAATCGCTATAAGTCTTTCTAATCAAAATTGTTACGAAATAAAAATCATTCGTTAACTTTGTTACAAACACGTTAGAAATGGAAACAATCACTATAAAAATCAACGAAAGAAGCAAGGCTGGTAAAATGGTCAAAGATTTTTTAGAATTAATTTCAAAAAATCCAGGTGTTGAGATTTTAGAAGAAAAAGATGAGTATGACCCTGAATTCGTAGCTAAGGTTTTAGAATCAGCTGAAAGTAAAAATAGAACACGAGTTACTTCAAAAAATTTATGGGAAAGTATTTAGTTGAATTAAGCGATAAGGCTAAATTTGATTTACAGAAATTTAAAAAATCAGGAAACAAAATTGCTTTAGCAAAAATTACGCGAATTTTTGAAGATTTAGAAAACAATCCTTTTTCAGGAGTAGGACAGCCAGAACAACTCAAACATCTTCTTCATGGTTATTGGTCAAGAAGGATCAATCAAAAAGATCGAATAATTTATCGTGTTATTGAAGATAAAGTTCTTGTGGAAGTGGTTTCAGCAATGGGGCATTATTCTAACAAATAAATTAACTTGAAAAGCAAATTCATAAATTTCTATTGATAGAAAAAAAACTATTGCTTTAATTTTCTTAGTTTCCTACCCTTCTCTACCTAACCTTTTTAAATCAAAGAACACTTCATTTTAATTGAAAAATATCAAAATAAATCCACTTTAATCTAAACTGTCAACTTTCAACTTTCAACTCTTAACTTTTAGTTTTTAACTTTGCAGCTTCAACTCCAAAAGATTATGAGCAAGAAATATCAAGAATACAAAGGTTTAAACCTTCCAAACGTTGCAAGTGAAGTACTCGAAAGATGGAATAAAGCATCCATTTTTGAGAAATCCATTAGCTCCCGTGAAGGAAATCCATCGTATGTGTTCTTCGAAGGACCGCCATCAGCAAACGGTTTGCCGGGTATTCACCACGTAATGGCGCGTGCTATCAAAGATATTTTTTGCCGTTACCAAACGCTGAAAGGCAAGCAAGTAAAACGCAAAGCAGGTTGGGATACGCACGGACTTCCTGTGGAATTGGGTGTTGAAAAAGAACTTGGAATCACCAAAGAAGACATCGGAACTAAAATCTCGGTGGACGAATACAACGACGCGTGTCGAAAAGCCGTAATGCGCTACACCGACATCTGGAACGACCTTACGTTGAAAATGGGTTACTGGGTGGATATGGAAAATCCTTACATCACCTATGAGCCAAAATACATGGAATCGGTTTGGTGGTTGATTGCACAATTATACAATAAAGGACTATTATACAAAGGCTACACAATTCAGCCGTATTCTCCAAAAGCTGGAACGGGACTTTCTTCGCACGAAATAAACCAACCGGGATGTTACCGCGATGTGAAAGATACGACGGTTGTGGCACAATTTAAAATTGCGGATGGTGAAAAAACGCCGTTTGATGGTCATGCCGTAGGGACAAGTCGCGACTTGTCCCTACTGGCATGGACCACAACCCCGTGGACATTACCATCCAACACCGCATTAACCGTTGGACCGAACATCGAATACGCGTTGGTTTCCACATTTAACCAATATACATTTGAACCAATTAACGTTATTTTGGCGAAAAACCTCGTTGGTTACCAATTTTCAAAAGGATATCAAGCCGTTGAAAATGAAACTGATTTGGCAAATTATACTGCTGGAGATAAATCAATTCCTTATTTCGTGGCTGGAACTTGTTTGGGGAAAGATTTAGTTGGTATCAAATACGAACAATTGCTACCTTATTGCCTGCCAGACGAAAACCCTGAAAAAGCATTTGTAGTGATTCCTGGAGATTTCGTAACGACAGAAGATGGTACGGGAATCGTACATACAGCGCCGACTTTTGGTGCTGATGATGCAAAAGTGGCAAAAGATGCAGGTGTTCCACCAATGCTCGTGAGAGACGAAAACAATAATCTGGTGCCATTGGTGGATTTACAAGGACGTTTTCGCCCTGAAGTGAGCGATTACGCTGGAATGTACGTGAAAAACGAATATTACGACGATGGAACAGCACCTGACAAATCAGTGGACGTGCAAATTTCCATTAAACTAAAAGAAGAAAACAAGGCTTTTAAAGTCGAAAAATACGAGCACAGCTACCCGCATTGCTGGCGAACAGACAAACCCGTTTTATACTATCCACTGGACTCTTGGTTCATTCGCGTGACGGACAAAAAAGACCGCATGGTGGAATTGAACAATACCATCAATTGGAAACCGGAATCAACAGGTTCGGGACGTTTTGGAAAATGGTTGGAAAATGCCAACGATTGGAACCTTTCACGCTCACGCTATTGGGGAATTCCGATTCCAATTTGGTCAACGGAAGAAGGTGACGAACGTGTATGTATTGGCTCTGTGGAAGACTTGAAAAATGAAGCAGACAAAGCAGTTGCAGCTGGTTTAATGACTGAAAATCCATTGGCGAATTACGAAATTGGAAACATGTCGGCGGACAATTATGCGCAAATTGACTTACACAAACATTTAGTGGATAAAATCGTGTTGGTTTCGACTTCTGGAAAACCAATGAAACGTGAAGCAGACTTAATCGATGTTTGGTTTGATTCAGGTGCGATGCCTTATGCACAATGGCATTATCCTTTTGAAAACAAAGAATTAATTGAAAACAGATCAGGTTATCCTGCTGATTTCATTGCGGAAGGAGTCGATCAAACACGTGGCTGGTTCTATACCTTGCATGCGATTGCAACTATGGTTTTTGATTCTGTTGCTTATAAAAACGTGGTTTCAAACGGATTGGTACTAGACAAAAACGGACAGAAAATGTCGAAACGTTTAGGCAATGCCGTTGATCCATTTTCAACTTTAGAAAAATACGGTCCTGATGCGACACGCTGGTACATGATTACGAATGCGCAACCTTGGGACAACTTGAAATTTGACTTAGAAGGAATCGCAGAAATTCAACGTAAATTCTTTGGAACGCTTTACAATACGTATTCGTTTTTCTCTTTGTATGCAAACATCGACGGATTTGATTTTTCAGAAGCAGAAGTTCCTTTGGCTGAACGACCTGAAATCGATCGTTGGGTATTATCAAAATTGAATTCATTGATTCAAGAAGTGGATGCTGCTTACTCCGATTACGAACCCACAAAAGCTGGACGTGCGATTCAAGATTTCGTGAGCGATCAATTGTCGAATTGGTACGTGCGTTTGTGTAGAAGACGTTACTGGAAAAGCGACGACCCGAAAGATAAATTGTGTGCGTATCAAACGCTTTATACGTGCTTAGAAACAGTTGCCTTGTTAGCAGCGCCGATTGCACCTTTTTATATGGATCAATTGTTCTTAGACTTGAATAAAGTTTCAGGTAAAAACACAGCTGAATCTGTTCATTTAGCGAATTTCCCTGCTGTAAACGAAAACTGGATTGACAAGAAATTAGAAGCGCAAATGGAATTGGCCCAACAAGCTTGTTCCTTGGTTCTAGGATTACGTAAGAAACACAACATACGTGTTCGTCAGCCATTGCAAAAAATTATGATTCCTGTTTTGAACAAAGAAGTGGCTGAAAATTTGAAGCACGTTCAAGACTTGATTCTTTCCGAAGTGAATGTAAAAGAATTGGAATTGTTGGGTGATGGCGCTGGAATTTTAGTAAAAAGTATCAAGCCAAATTTCAAAACAATCGGTCCGAAATACGGTAAACAAATGAAGGCAATCGCTGGAATAGTTGCTGGATTTTCACAAGACGATATCGCCACAATTGAGCAAAATAATGGTTGGTCGGGAAGCATCGAAGGAGCAGAAATAAACTTGGATTTAGCCGACTTTGAAATCAACGCACAAGACATTCCTGGATGGTTAGTAGCAAGCGAAAGTGGACTGACAGTTGCCTTGGATATTACCATTTCTGAAAACTTAAAGTCAGAAGGAATTGCACGTGAAATCGTAAATAGAGTTCAAAACTTGCGAAAAGACAGTGGTTTGGACGTTACAGATAGAATTGTACTAAGCATCGAAACAAGCGATTTTGTTCAAGCAGCAACCCTTGCCAACAAGGAATATATTTGTGCGGAAGTGTTAGCAAATGACATCGAATTTACTACTGTTTCAGCTGAGGCTTTATTGACGGATATTGAAGAAGTGGGTGATACAAAAATTGAGTTGGTGAAGGTGTAGAAAGGTTGGAAATTGACTTTTAAAAAGCAACAATGCTGAACATCCAAAAAATAATAAATGGATAATTTTGATGAATACTTAGTACAAGGAGAACCAAATAAATCAGAAAAAGCTAAAGCTTGGAAAATAGCAATTGGACTACAACAAGTTGATGGTTTAACGCCATCGGAATATTTGATCGCAAGCGCAAAACAAAACATTGAAGGTGAGATTTCCCTTGAAGATGTTAAGCAAAGAATTGACAATTACTATCAACAGCAACCATTAAAATCAGTTGAAAATCGAACTGAAGAAGCAGATAAAGTTTCTGTTCAAATCGCAGAATTATTAAATGAAAAAACATTTTCTTTTTCTTCCTTGGAATATCTTACTATTCACAAAAGA
>JBILQY010000128.1:0-7084 GCA_044372955.1 Crocinitomicaceae bacterium
CCTGCAAATAATGCGCCCACCATCGTTGCGCCTTTTCCGGGTAATTCATTTGAAACAACAGTTAACGCTGGGGATCCAATAACTTTTACTTTGAATGTTAGCGATACTGATTTATTGCAAGACAATTCACCTCAATCGGTTTACCTTACAGCCTCTGGCCCTATGTTTGGCACCAACCTAACAGCAGCAACAGGTTGTGATACTGAACCTTGTGCATTTCTAAACAGTGCAGTTCCAATTTCAGGAGTTACGAATGCTGGAGCAACTTTCACGTGGCAAACAGATTGCGATCACCTCATCAACGACTTCGGAATTGTAGCAGATGTGATTCCTTATAATTTCGTTTTCAAGGTACAAGATAATTACTGTCAAGTACCTCGTGTAACTTACACCACCGTTAAAATAAACGTTCTCAATCCAGGAATTATTCCTGCTACTCAAATCAATTGCATAGAAACAGCAAGTAACGGGGATTTAATTCTCAATTGGAATCAAGTAAACAACCCAAGTTTATCTTTTCTTTCATACGAAGTTCGCTCTGTCCAAGATGGATTGATTGCGACAATCAATGACATTAATACGACGCAACAAGTAATTACTGGTGTAAACAATGTGCGCGATTATTTTATTGTTGTTCGTTCAGGTTGTAATGGAAACGTAAAAAGAAACAGCGATACAATTTCAAACATTCGTTTGGCGGTTAATAATCCAGTAAATGGAACTGCTGTGCTTCAATGGAATAAACCAAAAGCTACTCCTCTTTCTCATTTCAATTCACACTACCACATTTACAGAGAGTTTCCTGTTGGGAATTTCGTACTGATTGACAGTGTTCCATACAACACAACACTCTACCGCGATACAATCGATATTTGTCAGGCATTTATATCCTACAAAGTAGTGTTACCAACTTCGATTTGTGATTTCACTTCCAATGTTGTCGGCGATGATTTCACGGACATGATAACACCCAATATACCAATTATTTACTCAGTAGGAATCGATACAAGCAATAATGAAGTCCTCATTACTTGGAACCAAAACCCACAACCTGACACCTACGGTTATGTGATTTACACGTTTGATGAAAATGGATTGCTATTCGAGTTAGATACCGTTTGGGGTTGGAATAACACTTCTTATTCTTTCCCTACTGATTTAGCCAATGGACCTTTTTCATTTTCAGTTGCTGCTTTTGATTCATGCTATACAAGCGCTGTTCCTATTACCTTTCAAACCTCTGCAAAAAGTCCGATTCACACCAGTATGACTGTCACCCACAAAGTATTAATGTGTGATCAAAAAGCAGTAATGACTTGGATTCCTTATGTTGGAAGCACTGTTATAAACTATGAAATCTGGGGGAAAATAAACAATACGTGGGAACTGTTTAAAATTACGAATTTCATTTCCGATACAATAGACGTTACCAGCACAGAAAGTTATTGTATTTATATAAAAGCCAATTTCGCAAACGGAAAATTCGCCTTTTCAAGTCCCGATTGTTTCACTGTTCCTTTGCCGGGAAGTCCGAGTTATCATTATTTTAAATTGGCAACAATCGAAAACGAACAAGTAAAATTGTTTGATTACATCGATGCTTCAGTAGGAATTTCTGAAATCATTTTTCAACGTAGAAGTGAGCAAAGTGCTTGGGCTGAAATTGGTCGTGTAAACGTTACTGGAGATGTAACTTATTTCTTAGATAATACTGCAAACACAGAATTAAATCCTTGGTATTATCGCACGAAGTTTACCGACAGTTGTGGTGGAGATGGAACGTTTGCCAATACAAACAAAACGATTTTTGTAACAGGAACAACCAATGAATACGATATGATCAATACGATTTATTGGACACCTTACGAAGGGTTTAACGGAGAAATCATTGAATATGAAATCTATCGCAGTGTCAATGGTGAATTTGAGCAAGTTCCGATTGGTAACGTAAATGGCGATTCTTTGTTTTTTGTGGATAATGTTAGCTTGATTCAATCCGATGGAGAAATCTGCTACCACGTGGAAGCTATTGAATCTTTTAACTTCTATAATTTTGCAGAACGCAGCCGCTCGAATGATTTCTGTTTCATCTACAAACCTTTAGTTTTTGTTCCAAATGCATTTACACCGGGTGGATTGAATCCCATATTTAAACCTGTGCTTTCGAATGTTGCAATGGAACGCTATTCCTTTACCATCATTGACCGCTGGGGACAAATAATTTACCAAACGTCCGACACCGCTGAAGGTTGGGATGGAACAATTTCAAATTCAGGAAAAGATGCCACAAGTGATATTTTTCAATATGAAATAATCTTTTACGATCAAAACGACGATAAATTCATCAAACGCGGATCAGTCGCTTTGTTAAGATAATCAAATGCAGAAAATTCTAATTATTCAAACAGCCTTTATCGGTGATGTCATTCTTGCAACTCCTCTTATTGGAAACTTGAAAACTGAATTTCCTGAAGCTAAAATTGATTTCTTAGTGAAAAATGGCAATCAATCGCTGTTAAAAAACGACCCCAACTTAAACGAAATTTTAGTTTTTGATAAAAAGAAAAAAGTAGCTTCATTACTTGAATTAGTAAAAAAAATTAGAGGTAAAAAATATGATTTAGTTATCAATTTACAACGTTTTGCCTCATCAGGAATTTTGACCTTTTTGTCAGGTGCAAAGCAAAAACTGGGCTTCAAAAAAAATCCGTTCTCCTTTGCTTACACCCAATCATTTCCACACGAAATTGGGAACGGAAAACACGAAGTAGATCGCAATTTAGAATTGATAAAACACCTTACTTCGAGCATTAACAGACAACCTAAATTACATCCATCGAAAGAAGATTTTGAAGCTATTAAAACCTATCAAACGGAAAATTACTATTGTTTAGCACCCGCATCCGTTTGGTTTACAAAACAAGCACCAAAAGAAATATGGTTAAAACTTATAAAAAAATTAACGCTTGAAAACGCAATAATTTACCTGCTCGGCGGACCAGATGATAAGGAATTGTGTGAAGAAATAAAAGCCAAAAATGAATCTGAGAATGTTATAAATCTAGCTGGAAAATTAAGTTTAATGCAATCTGCAGCTTTGATTAAAAGTGCGAAAAGAAATTACGTAAACGATTCAGGACCATTGCATTTAGCGTCAGCTATGAATGCACCTGTAACAGCTTTTTTCTGTTCCACTACTCCCCTATTTGGTTTCGGACCTTTGTCGGACGATTCTAAAATTTTAGAAGTTGAAAACCTCGATTGTCGCCCTTGTGGATTACACGGACACAAAGAATGTCCGAAGGGAAATTTCAGATGTGGCAACGAATTAAAGATTTAAAAAGCGTGCAAGTATTGAAAACTTTCAACATCTATTCACTTAGGGTTAAATTTACTTTAACTTTGAATTAATATTAATGAGCAAAATCGAAACCATACTTCAGCACTTTCAACCTATTTCTTTAAAGGAAATGGATCGGGTGAAACTAATGAATCGAACGGATACGAAATTTGCTTTTTCAATAGAAAAATTTCAAGAATTTTTAGCGGATTTAAGCCAATACTACGACGCACTTGAAATTGTAAATACACGCACTCCGCATTACGAAAGTTTGTACTTTGACGATGACCAATTTTCGTTTTTCAAAGATCACCACAATGGAAAAACCAATCGTTTCAAAGTTAGAATCCGAAAATACGTTGAATCCGATATTCTTTACTTAGAAGTGAAACATAAATTCAAAGGACGAACGGATAAAAAAAGGATTCCTGCAGCTGGATTTGAAGAACATTTTGACGAAAAACAATTGCAATTTTTAGCTAAGCAATTACAAAGTGAACATCCTTTACAAGCTACGATGTGGAATTCATTTCAACGAATCACATTGGTAAATAAAACATTAAACGAACGTCTAACCTTTGATTTTGACATAAAATTTCACCACCAAACAGCTGAGCGAAATTTCAGCAACTTGGTTATTGCCGAACTAAAACAAGAAGACTTAAACAGGAACTCACCTTTTTATGCATTGATGAAAAAAATGCAAATCCGACCTTATCGTTTAAGTAAATACTGTTTGGGCTCCATTGAAATTTATGGGGAAGACCAACTTAAATTCAACCGATTTAAAAAAAAATTACTTCATTTAAAAAAAATTGAGAATGACCTTGACTAATTTAATTTTCCTTCCGCTAAAAAAAGCAAATATTGAACCCGATCATATCGTTTGGTTTTCCGAAGATTTCTATACCTTACTTTTTAGGTTAGCAATTAATCTTTTCTTTCTAACCATTATCATTCGTTTTCTGTATTATCCAAGAACGAAAAGAAAGGATTATTTATTCACTTATTATTTGATTGGTACAATTACCTTTTTCTTGTGTTTCGGATTGAAAAAACTCGACATCGACACAGGAATGGGATTGGGATTGTTTGCTATCTTTGGAATTATCCGCTACCGCACTGATGCGATTGAAATCAAAGAAATGACCTATCTCTTTTTAATAATCGGAATTAGCGTTGTGAATGCTTTAGCTTCTAATCAAGTAAGTATTTCAGAAGTTGCGGTCATCAACATTACGGTGATTGCCCTCACTTTTGTGTTAGAAAATCTGTGGTTGATGAAGCACGAAACGCGTAAAACCATAAATTATGAGCGCATTGACTTAATCACACCCGACAAACACGAACAAATGAAAGCAGACCTTGAAAAAAGAACTGGCCTGGTTATCAACCGCGTTGAAGTTGGTAAAATCGACTTCTTAAACGACACAGCACAAGTACGCATTTTCTATTACGCCAATGAGCAAGAGCTTTCGGATTACCATGTGAGTTGATTTTTGAATGTTTGATTCTTGATGTTTGATGTTTGATGCTTGATTCTTGATGTTTAATGTTTAATTTTTAGTCATTTTTCAAACTGTAATTTAATTTTAAACGGAAAGATTTATACTTAGCCAATATATTTAGGTTAGGTTTAAAAAATTGTAATCGACAAGATTAAAGAGTCAAAACAATTTGAGTAATTAAAGCTTTGGTGCTTCGATTTGGATTTTTTTTCAAACTACCCGATTTTGAATGGAAATAAAGACTTTGGCAGGTACTTCTCAATTACTAGTTGAGTAAATGTATTCCTAAAAACATATATTAAACTTTAATAGAATCCCATAGAAATCAGGTAGAACTACCTAGATGTTTCAAAAAACTAAAGGCTAATTTCGCCAAAATTTAATTTATGCAAAAACTAGTGTTGGTTGTGATTTTGTTAGGGGTGTTTCAAATTCAAGTATTTAGCCAAGTCTCAACAACTTTAGGCCCAAGAACAAAGGGGATAAAACATGTTTACTCGACTGAAATAATTGGTAAAGACGAAGATGGAATTTACGTTAATCAAAGACAATTTTCTTTATTCAGAGGACCCAACAGATATTCAAGAGAAAGCTATAATTTGGATATGCAAAAAACAAATTCCATCCCTTATGATGCGAAAAAAACCAATAATCGTGTGAAAGAATTGATGGTTTCAACATTTATCCTAAAAGACAAACTTTATACTCTTTACTCTAAAACAGATTTAAATAATAAAATCAATACGCTTGAAATTGATGAAATAGATAAATCATCTTTATTCAATTTAGAGGAAGAAAAAACATTGGCTGAATTTTCATTTGAAGAAGGAAGTAAAAGAAACGCTGGAGGGTTTGGTTTTTCTCAATCTATGGATAGCTCAAAAATGCTAATCAACTATTTTCTTCCTTATGAAAAAGGAGAGCCTCAAAAATTTGGTATTCATGTTTACAATGATCAAATCGAAGAATTATGGACAAAAGAAATCGAATTGCCTTACAATGATGAATTAATTGAACTAGTAAGTTACCGTGTTGGAAATGATGGAAATGTATATGTTCTTGGGAAAGTTTACGAAGATAAACAACGCGATAAGGTACGTGGTGAAATAAACTACAAATACCATATTTTCTTCATCAGCAAAGACCAAGATGAAATCATTGACATGCCCTTAGACTCGAAAAAAAATTACTTCAATGAAATCTCTTTGTCTGTCAACAATAAAAACCAGTTAATCTGTATTGGTTTATTCACCTCAAAACTAGGTGGAGTCAGTGAAGGAACTTTCTACATTCGAATTGATACAAAAACACAGAAAATTCAAGCTGAAACGCTCAAAGAATTTAGTGAGTTGATGGATGACAATAACAATTACAGTGAAAGTAAACGAAAAAGAAAACAAAATCGAGTTTATCGAAACTATGATTTTAGACATATCATTCAAAAAGAAGACGGTGGAATCATTGTTGTCGCAGAGCAATATTACGTTGTGGTTGTCACTAAAACTACAAGAACATCTGGAGGAGGAACAAGCACAAAAACAACCTATTACTACCACTACGATAATATTTTAGTATTAAACATTGATAAAAATGGGAAATTTCTTTGGCAAAAAATCATTCCAAAAAAACAAGTTTCAACCGACGATAATGGCTATTTTTTATCTTTTACATTGGCTGTTAAAGGAAGTGATTTGTATTTTTTCTACAATACGCCCAAAAAAGAAAAAAAATTATTTAATTCCGCTCTTACAACTTTATCCCTATTTGTTATTGATAAAGCTGGGGAGTTATCCGATAAATCAGAATTGATAAAAAGAAAAGATTCCAAAGTGATGATGGTTCCAAAAACTGGAGTTCAAATTGGAGATGAAGTTTACCTTTTTGGTAGAGGTCGTAAAATGCATCGTTTTGCAAAGATTACAATAGAATAAACTAAACTTTTTAGTGAACTTCAATCCTAGTATTTTAATAAATAAAAAATAGATCATCTTTTTTCATCGCCTTAAAACAAAATCAAACCACTCCTTTAGATTAAAAAGTTTGTGTGTATTCGCAATCGTACCAGTAAAATACTTTAATATTGAAAATCAATAATTTAACCGAAGTAAGATCTATTTAAAGAATAGCAGCGAACCATTATTGGCCTTGAATTTCTAGTTTTTAGCTACTGAACTGAAACTGTTAATTTTTAAAATTTCTGTAAGAACATTTTTAAAAAATTTCAGTTTCAGAAAGG
>JBILQY010000133.1:0-6860 GCA_044372955.1 Crocinitomicaceae bacterium
TAAACCTTGCAATAATCGTTAATCAAGGGATGAAAAACTAAGTTGAAAAGCTAAAATTGTTAATAACCCCAGAAAATAGAGATTACTGATTGGTTACAATTTATTAAGTTTCTAAAATAATTAAATAATTACCTTTAATCTATAATCAAAACTTCAAAATGAGAAAAGTGCTATTCATAGATTCCGTTCATCCAATACTTCAAGAACGTTTAGTTAAAGCTGGTTTTGAATGCATCAGCGGAACAAAACTCAATTTGGATGAAATTCAAAATCTTTTACCCGAAATTACAGGTTTGGTAATTCGTTCACGTTTTACAATGAATAAAGAATTCTTAACGGATGCCAAACAATTGAAATTCATAGCACGCTCAGGTTCTGGCTTGGAAAACATCGACCAAAACTATTGCAAAGAAAAAGGAATCGTATTATTTAATTCTCCAGAAGGAAACAGAAATGCCGTTGCTGAACATGCGTTGGGAATGCTTTTGGTTTTACTCAATAAACTTCATATTGCAGATCTTCAAATTAGAAATGGCGTTTGGAATCGAGAAGGAAATCGAGGAGAAGAATTAGATGGCAAAACTGTCGGAATCATTGGCTATGGAAATAATGGTGCTGCTTTTGCTAAAAAATTGCGCGGTTTTGATGTGAAAGTGATGGTTTACGACAAATACAAAACAGGATTTGGTGACCATTTTGTGCAAGAGTGTACGTTGGAAGCCATTTTCGAGCAAGCAGATGTTGTCAGTTTTCACATTCCTCAAAACAAAGAAACGAAATACTGGGCAAGTGAAGACTTCTTTAATTCATTTGCAAAACCAATTTTGCTATTAAACCTTTCAAGAGGAAAAATTGTCAACACAAAAGACCTTGTAAGTGCCTTAAAATCGGGAAAAGTACGTGGAGCAGGTTTAGATGTGTTGGAATTTGAAACAAAGAGTTTTGAATCCTTTTTTGAGCAACATTTACCCGAAGAGTTTCAGTATTTAATTGCTGCCGAAAACGTTATTCTTTCACCACATGTTGGTGGTTGGACGAAAGAAAGCTACTTCAAACTGAGTGATGTATTGGCAGATAAAATTTTGGAATGGGATAGTGAATAATTTGATGAACGAAATAGTCTAATAAATTTTATGAAAAAATTTCCGTACAACGTTTTTTCCTAGCGAAATAAAAGCAGTAGCTCAATTCAATTCATATAACAAAATCTTACGCTTCACTCAATTCTAAAAAAAGCACTTGCAATTCCATCTGCGCGCAATTTGCCTTGTTCGCTTAAATGCAAGTGTGTTTGGGTTTCTAGTATATCTTTCACTACTAACAATTGTTGCAATAAATTTTCCTCAGTTGGTTTGAATCCACCCATATCTATTATTTTAGCTTTAGAAACTCCCCATTTGGTGCGCAATCCGGTAAGGAATAATTCGTTCCATTGTTCACTTGCTTTTAATGTTTCGGTTGTAAACCAAGTTTCATTAACTCCTACATTTTTGTAATAAACCGTATTATTTGAAATGTTCCACCGGCGTTGTTCGCCATTAAATGAATGCGCAGAAGGTCCTATGCCTAAGTAGTGAATGCCTTGCCAATAAGCGGTATTGTGTTTGGAATAAGCTCCATTCTTGGCAAAATTTGAAATTTCATAGTGTTCAAAGCCATTTTTCTTTAAAAATGAAACCATCAACTCAAATTGCTCACTTTGTTCATCTTCATTAGCCGTTACCAATTGTCGCTGCTTCACTTGATGGTGTAAAGCTGTTTTAGGTTCAATCGTCAAACAATAAGCAGAAATATGGGAGATTCCTAAATCAATGACCAACTGTAAATGGTTTTTCCATTCAACTAAACTTAGATTTGGTAAACCATAAATCAAATCAATTGTAATGTTGTCAAAACCAAATTTTTGTGCTAATTGAACTGCTTTTATTCCATCACTTGCCAAATGTGCCCTATTCATCCAGTGCATGTCACTTTCCTTGAAAGATTGTAAACCAATACTTAAACGATTAATTCCTTCCTGTTTCCAATGAACTAATTTTTCTTCGCAAACATCCTCAGGATTAGCCTCGAGCGAAATTTCTATCGTTTTCGCAAGTGTATAATGCATGCGAATAGTCTCAAGAATTAAACTCAATTCTTCATTTTCTAGTAAACTTGGTGTTCCTCCCCCAAAATAAATGGTTTGAACTTCTGTGTGAATTTCATGTTTTCTTAAAACAATTTCTCGGCATAAGGCTGCTATCAATTCCTTACGATAGGATTGAAAGTTCGTTGAAAAGTGAAAATCACAGTAAGAACAACGTTGTTTGCAAAAAGGAATGTGCAGATAAATTCCAGCCATTCCTTTAAAGATTATTCAATGATTACTTTTTTCACGAAGTTGTTTCCTTCTATTGAAAATGCCAAAAAGTAAGTTCCTGCACTTAATTGTTCTACAGAAAACTGAGTATTCGAAGATGTAATTTCTTTACTAAGAACAATTTTACCAGAAATATCCATCAAATTTACTGATCCTTTAAAACTATTTCCAAGTTGAATGTTTAGTACCGAATTACTAGGATTAGGATATACTAAAACAGCATTTTCACTCAAGTTTTCAAGTCCAACTCCACTTTCATCGAAGCAAAAGTTTAATGTACGTTGTTCACCAAAATCTGGACTAGTTGATGGAATACTTGCTAAACTAGTTGAATTGTAAACGATGTCTAAACTACCATCTTGAGGACAGAAAATCCCTCCATCAAAACCATCACCATAAGAGTCCATTACCACAAATGAATAACAACCATAAGGTAAACACCAAGGTGCCATTGTAACTAATCCAGGTTGATCATCTGAATAACCACTACCTGCATAAATTGCTGTTCCTTCTGAGTTTTGTAATTCCCAACTTGTCTCAGAACCGTAACAATCTAATGATAGATTTAATTGAACTGCTTGACCACCTATAACAACTGTAAAAGAAGAACTTGTTGAATTGTTATTATTGTTCTCATCAATACTAGCATTTGGGTTGTTCACACTAGCAGTAAAAGTGTGATTGCCAGAACCCAATGTTGTGGTTGGTAGGTTTATAACAGTTGATTGCCATTGCGGAAGTGAGCCTGTCCAGTTGAAAATTTGAGGACTAGCACCATCAAAAGCGTAAACTACCTCAACAGCAGTTAAGGTTGTTGTTCCAGAATTTGATATGGTTACACTTGGTGAAATTTCTGCACCACAAAAAGTTCCAGAAACACCTTGAGGAGAAGAAATTCCTGCATCAACCAAAACTGGATTTGCATTGGAAGGATCGTAACCATCAATAAATTCTGCACCAGAATTAGAAGGGTCTAGCCATGTTTTCAATTGATTCGTTGCATTGCTATTAGCAGGCTCCCAAGAATTAAAAAGTCGTCCATAATAATCTGGTGAATTTAGGTTTGAACATGATGCTCCACCGCCCCACAATTGACCTATAATTCTTCGGTTTTGGTCAAACAAAGGTGAACCAGAAGAACCACCTTCAGTCGTTGTATTGCGATCCCACTGCACCGACCATGAACTTGCAGCTTCAGATGAACCCATTGCTTGAACAGCTGTTGCAGGGTCGTCGTCAAATGAAATCTTTTTGATGTCTCCGTCAGGGTGATGAATAGAAACTGTCGATGTTGGTGGATTATTTGAATGATTCCATCCTGAGAAATAAGGCTGATAAGCCAAAGGAACAGTGTTTCCTTCTAAACCTCCTGTAATTTCAACCAAACAAAAATCAGAAGGCGTTCTTCTAGAGCGCAAAACAGCACCACTCAAAGATTGAAAAGAAGGTGAACTTGCCGGGTTTGTACAACCACTTGCTTGCCAATTGAATCTAAAAATCCAGTTGGTTGGGTCAGAATAACAATGATTTGCTGTTAAAACATATGGTTTTCCATCGTTTGCTGTATTGTTAATTAAAGCACCTGAGCAAAAACCATTGCTGCCAGATACAAGCATTACTGCACTATTTCGCTGCGGAACCCACGCGGATCCATCTGGACAATTTACGTTCATGTTGCAAGCACCAGATGTACCAAAAGCCTTTGCTTGAAATTCGTTTGCTGATCTATATCCATGTGTAACAGTAGCAATTTTAACAGACCCAAGCTCTTTGTCTTTTTTTACATAGTATTCAACAATAGCTGTATTTCCAGGGATTAGTTCTGTTCCTAAGACGCCATTATAGATGTGATTTTGAACAAATTTTCCGAGAATAAAATCTTTACTAGGATTGTAAACATATAATTCGTTGCCTTCAGGAATTTTAGTGTCCGCAAAAGTTAAATTTACAGTCAAAGCGTTTTCACATTTTACAGCAACTTGCCAAATTTTATCCCCATTAGGAAGTTCCATCCATGTTCCTGTATTGGAAAGCGTTAAAGAAGTTGGGTTGTTGTAACCAAATCTCCATGGAGCTGTTCCTGTGTCGTCGGTAAGTTCATCTTCAGCGCGCAAAGCATCAATATTTGGTTCTGAAAAGAAACGTGTGTCAATTTGTTTATAATCAGTTACTAACTTATAACTTTTGGGCGAACCACCGTTTCCTTGGTATTGCGCCATTGCACCAAGTGAAAGAAAGAAGGAGATTGAAATTAGGAGTGTTTTCATTGTTTTGACGTTAGGACTTTAAGATTTTAGGATGTTTTGAGAGAGGACGAAGAATGAAAAATGAGTGAATGAATTCGAAATTTGCCAATTAAGAAATCCTTAATTTGCAATCTAATTCACCACTTTCAACTCTCAACTTTCCACTTATTTTAAATTTTTCTTTTAATACTACAACCTTTTGCAGCAGTGTCTGCAGTTTTAATTTTTTTACCTTCTCCAAGTGCTTGAATAGCATTTTTCAAATAAGGATCGTCACTTTTTCTTTTACTATCCCAAATATTGTCAATTGAACCAACATAAACTAATTCCATCTTAGCATTGAACATATAAATATGAGGAGTTGTAATTGCTTTTAAAGCATTTGCCAATTGAGAATTTACATCGACTAAATAAGGCATTGTGTATTCTTTTTCTTTAGCATGTTCAATCATTGCATCGAATGAATCTGCTCCATCGCGTTTTGCTTCATTGGAATTAACAAGCACAAAACCAATATTTTTTTTAGTTGCTAATTCGTTCAATTCATTATACTGACGTTCCCAGCCTGGAAAATCTGGTGTTCCAACTACAAAAGGACAAGTATTACAGCTAAAAACAACGATTAATCCTTTTTCTTTTTTCGCATCATTCAAAGATAATTCAGCGCCTTGAACATTCTTCATTTTAATATCAGCTAAAGGTGCAATTGTTTTCAATTTTACCTGACCAAAAGAAAGATTTGCAAGTAAAAAAAGCGATAAAATACTAACTAGTTTTTTCATTTTTAAAGTTTAAGAGAGCTTAAAGATACAAATTTTACAAATTGATAAACTTTCGTTGGCTTTTATGTACCATTTAAAGGAAAGGAAAAACATAATTATAAAGATTCGTAGAGCTATTGTTTAATTAAATTCCTTGTAAATCAACCATGCGCATTGCAATAAAAGCTTTAAGCACTCGCTCCCCCACATTTGGAACTTCGACATGAATCAAATAAATTCCTGATGCAATTGGAATGTTTACATGGTTGGTTAGGTTCCAATCTTGGTAGGTAATCGGGCTATCTTTTTCAAACCTGCGAATTAATTTTCCATTACTTGAATAAATCGTTACTGTACAACGTTCGGGTAAATTTGTGATTTTTATGCGATTATCCAACCGGTTGCGTTCATACTCTGAATGAGCATTGTAAGGGTTCGGTACTACATTGATTAATTCCAAAGCGTCTTTCAGTGCTTCAATGCTTCCAATCAACGTGCGTTCTGTTTTCATACTCCAAGAATACATTGGTTTTCCATCATTTATTCCTGTTGTTGCTAAGTTTTTAAACTCTTTATTGATTCGAAGCTTAATTGTTGCATCTGTCGCCATAAATGTTTGTCCTGTTTGCAAAAGTGGGTACATAATCCAAGACATACTTCCAAACAGTTCTCTTCTTGCTTGTGCACTATTTGCTTCCACTTCTAACCATTTTTGATAAAGGAAATTGTTCGACACATTTTCTGCTTCGTTTGGAATATAAGCCGGGAAATCAAAACCAGAAGCAAATCCATTTATACTAGCTTGTTTATAACTGAAAATGTAGATTGGATGGACACCTCCCATTAGCGGAGTTCCAACATTACTTACCAATCGGTCGGTTGGATTCCAAAGCATATCGGCTCCATTCTCACCACCTAAAAAGGAATTTTCACCAAAAGCCATGTAAAGTCTAGCCCCAGATTCCAAATCAATAGCATAGCCTGGAAACCACCCCATTCCATTTCCCGTTCCATCGGGTAATCCGTTTTTACCCACACTTGGACTTTTACGCATTATGCCTGGAACAGCATTTCCGATGTTTAAATTTGCATTTCTTCCTGTTTCTATTACCGGGCAACGTGTCCACAATGATTGATCGGAAGTGAACACAATATCAACACTTGGTAAGAAACTAATAATTGCATTGGTTTTTGCAGAGCCTGGACTACCCGTTGAATTGTAATAGGTTAAAGGCATATAATCTGCTTGATAACCCACCAAACGATGAGGTGCAATAATTCCATCTAAAATTTTAGCAAAGCTTTTTTCTGTGTCAATTGTAAGTTCGTCCCTATAATTACAAGGATTCAGGTAGGTTGCCCCATCGGGTAAACAATCTACAGCAAGATCGGGGTCGTAATCTCCTGATCGAATCCAATTGGTAGGGTAAAAAGCATCGTTGTCTTTCACCCCTGTTAGCCAACGCGTGGAGGACTCAGCAAATATCAAAGAAG
>JBILQY010000134.1:0-6819 GCA_044372955.1 Crocinitomicaceae bacterium
TTCTCCATTATAAAAAGGTAAATAAGATGAAATGTACGATAACTTCCCGATTTCTTCTCGATTTGAAAAAAAGCTTTTGTTGTTTTGTTTCAACTCTTCAAGTGCTTGAGGATTAATCTGTTCTGCTAATAAACCAATGTTAAAAATCTTTGGTCGCGACGAAGCAATCAAGTATCCATTGGGGTCGTAAATGTTCAAATCGGTAACAAAAACTTTCGATAATTTCATCAATACGCTTTCCAAGTAATTCCCATTGGATTCGAGGTCTAAAGCTTTATAATTAGCCACTTTCCCACGTAATTCTTCTTCGACAGAGTGTAGTTTTTCATTAATGATTCTATCCGTAAATGTTTGGTATTGTTGCCCAACAAAAAGCCCGCTACCCGTACCGAAAAGCAATAAGGCAAGCACGACAAGCATCACCAAAACGAATTGAATCTTGAAAGCGAGCGTAAAGGAATTATTAGCAATGAATTTACCTCCTAAAATCAAACTTCCAATGAGTAAAAGCAATCCCCAAAAGCTGAAAACATAAGAAAAGGAGGTTACCAATTCGAGCCACGTTCTATTTTGACTAGAAAGAATGATAACTGCTTTGCTGTTTTTCTTGAAGAAATAGTGATTATAGCCATCAAAATCAAAGAAAGTAGCATTTTTTGAAGGAGCTGGAAAAGCACCCAAAAAGGTAGGGAAATTATAATCGCCGTAATGTTTGATGAGTTTGCCACTGGTGTATTTGGCGATGGAATATTTTTCCAAGGAAGTTAAGACTTTTGATTTTTCGGAGAGTAATAAACGAGGAAAACCAATTTCTTCTGGAATGCGTTTGGATTTTAGGGTGATGTATAGATTAAGATTTTTCCCACTGTAATTAGTAGCTTGTCGTATAATGTAATTGTAGCCCGAAACAGCATCGCGGATAAAGAAAATCGAAGGATCTATTTGTGAGACTTCTCCATTTCGCTCTATGATTTTTTCTATCGTTTCTAATCCTTGCACTTCTTTGGTAATCAATGAAATACCCGAAGAGTCAAAGAGGTTAAAGTTTAATTCGTAGCCTTCCCACAAACCCTTGAAATGGCGTTTTTCGAGAATATCTCCAAAATCAGAATTACTTAAATTGGCTTGCTCGGAACGAATGGTTGCTATAATCAATGGATCCGCAAGTAATTTTGTTTTTAGCTGACCAAACTCAAGTTCTAAATTAATGTCTTGCTCCACTGCTAATTGATTGCCATAAAGTATGCGCGTTTCTTTGTCTTTGCTGCTGTTGTGCTGGTTGAGATCTGAAACAAACGAGGCGGAGAATAGTCCTAGAATTAGTAATTGAAATCCGAGCTTTTGACCAAATTTCTGTTTGTTTTGAAAGAATAAATTGGCAAATAAAAGTAGAATTGGCAATAGCAAAGGCATGATGTATTCATCGTTCAGACTAATGCGATAGATGGCAAAAAGCACTCCGAAAACGAAGTAAAAACTGACAAAAACGCCTACTTTTAACTGTTGTTCCTTGATGGCAACTACGAGCCACTGAAAAAGATTTTGATAAACAGAAAAGATGACACCAAATAGCAACAAAATCAGAAATGAATACTCGTCCAACTGAAATAAATTTTCCAAATTGAGCGGAATCGTTGAGTTGAGAATCACCAAATTAATGGTTTTTAAAATCAGCCACCAAAGTCCAAAAAGCAAGGGTAATTGCAACCAAATGATGCTTTTATTTCTGAACTGCGTAAGCATTTTCGCAAAAGAAAGTACAGCAAAAGCACAAAATAAGAGGTTGATACACAAGTCTAAGAAAGATGGAAACCAATCGTTGTAAGCAAATAAATCTGCTGAAAGAAAAGTGGGATTATTAAACAGCTTGCTGAAATTGAGTTGGTAAAGAAAAATCCGAAAAGCGACCAAACCACCGATGAAAAGTGCATTGGTGAGCAAAGAAAATTTACTGCGCTCATAAAAGCCATAAAGCAAAACTAAAAGTCCAACAATCAAAGTAATGATTATGAAAGGCGATTGTGAATTTGCCTTGTTTTCGTTGGTTGGAATGGCTGAAAATATGAATTTCTTTTCGGTATTTTTAATCGGAAAACCAACTGAAGGATCAAGTGAAATATCAAAGTCGGAAGGTGTTAATTCTTTATTCGTGTGGTTGACTAAAAACTCATTTTCATAGCTGAATTCCTTTTTTATTTCAAAGGCAGCGCAAATAATTTCGTTTTCGTTTTCAATTGTTCGGCAGAAATACCAGCCATTTTGTAAGTGAATCAATCCGTTTGTAGGAAACTGTATGCTGACAAATTTAGAGATCGGCAGTTTATTTGAATTCCAATAAACAAGTGAATCACCGGTGTATTTGTAAACGTAAAAATCACTTGTAGTACTGGGAGTTTTTCTTAGACCAATTTCTTCTTTTTGACTTTCGACAAATTGCTTTAATTGATTTTCCTTTTGAGTAAATGCATGTTGGAAGTCGTTTTGGTTAAACGGAACGTCCTTATCGGCATTAATCAGAAGGATTGAACAGCTAAAAATAATCAATGAAAGTAAAAAATACTTGTACTTTTCGATTAGTTGTAGCCCCAAATTCATTAGGAAAGAGTTGCTGAAAATTGATTTAATAGTTCATCTCTCAATTTTTCGAAGTCAGCATCCGCGCGGTGATCGTTTCTGAAAATAAAGTCGGCATTTTGTTTATAAGGCTCGATGTAATTTTCGTAGCAAGGAAGTACGTGATTTTCCCATTGGTACAAAATATCAGAACGCTTATAGCCTCTCGTTTCTTGGTCGCGATAGATTCTTCTATCGAGTTGTATTTCGTGGTCTACATCCACAAAAACGCTGTATTGCAATTTCTTTAAAACCTCTGGATAATAAAACAAAAACAATCCTTCAACGATTATTACTTCACTTGGTTGAATGGTTATGAGTACATTTTTATCGGGTGGCGCGTTGAAGAAATATTCCTTCACTTCAATCGGTTCCCAGTTTACAAGTTGCAATAGATCATTGGAAAGTTTACGCTCATCTAAAGCGGTAGGTAGGTCGAAATTGACGATTCCATTTTTATCTTTTTGTTGCATTTCAATGGGAAAATAATAGTTGTCCATTGAAAAAACGGAGGGGTTTATTCCTTCAAAAGTTTCAGAAAGTCGTTTTAGCAAGGTGGTTTTCCCTGATCCACTTCCGCCGCAAATTCCAATTACGAATGGGTTTTTTGTCATTTAATCTGTCCTAAGTGGCAAAGATAAGGATTCTTCGTTTAATGGTGGTTTGTGGAGTCGATTTGATTGATGACTGGAATAACAGCAACTAATGTCAAAATACAAAATCTATTCTATTAATCCCTTAAAAAGCAATCAAATTGATAAACCAGATTAGCATCGTTTTCGAATTAATCTACCTTATTTTTGAAGCTCAGACAAATACATTTGAAATTGATCAATTGATTTTTTGTTTTCCATTATCGGACACTTATATTTTTTGACTTTTCTGAAAGCAATTACAATGTAGAAAATATATAATAAAGAAATACAAATCATGAGAGAAATACCCATTCTGCTAACTTTTGCAATTTGCTCCTGAGTTGAAACTCCCATATTTCCTGCGTTTAAAACTGGTTCAGAATAAGCTAGATATCCTTTATAAAATATACTGCCCATAATTAAAAGTAAAAATATATTATATAATGAGATGACTGTTTTACCCTCTAAGTAAAAAGGTCTTAGGCCAATAAACGAAAGAATTTTAGCAAGAGTAATATTTTTCTGTTTAGAATGTTTAAAGTTATTTTCCAATACTTCAATAACGCGTTTAACATAATCAATGTGTTCTTTCTTTACTTTTTGAAAGTTGTCAGCATTTAATTGATCTAAAATTTCGAGTTTGGGATGATACTCTTTATTCAGATTATCTTTGCAGAAATCAATTTTGTTATCAATTTCTCTAAACAAATCTTGCCATTCAAAATCCTCGGGGTCGCTGTTTTCTGATTTTTCAACTAGGTTAGTTATTTTTAGAAGTGTCGCTTCATCCTTTGCCATTAACTCAAAAGATTTCACATCTTGGAGTAATGAAATTGAAGATTCTTCTGATGAAACTTTAATTCTAGTTTTACTACTAGAAACAATACTTCTATAGACGTCACGCCCCGTTTCTCTTCCTATTTGATTAATAAATGAATTTACAATTCCCATCGTACTACTTTTTTCGAAGGTAAGAAAAAAACGTATGGAGATATGAAAATTTTTCAATGATTCGGTTAGTAAATGAAGCTACAAGGACAAAAAGTTCTCTAAATTTTTCAAAAACACCTTGCTATTTTTCGTTTTATCAACCAAGTATTTAATTTTTTACTTCGAAAAAAAGTAGGATATGGAATGCAGAAAAAGTCAGAAATGAGCTAGATTCTGGACGCAGTCAATGAAGGTGTATAATAATACTTGGCGTAATGGACAAAATAGTTCCTGATTTTTGATGTTTTGTTCAAGAGGACAATAATAAACCAAAGTATATGAATAATAAAAATGTTTTCATCACGGTAAAGCTTCTAAGTTAAATTACTTATTCTTATTTGTTTAGGCGATTATAATGTTAGATGTATTTATTCTTGAAGAAGTAGTGTAAGACAATCATTTCAATAGAAATAAAGCAATTACATTCCCATCAATAAAACGTATAATTCTGAAATCGTAAAATCATCATGTAGTTTGAATTCGCTTCTTTTTGAATGGTTGAACCGAGCAATTGCGTTTTGGTGTCGTAGATAATTTGAAGGTCTTTGGTGAATTTTTCATTCTTGTAAGTGTGTTTCTCTATAACATTTCCAAAGTTATCGTATTTAAAAACCCATTCTTCGTAAGGTGCAACTAACTCACTGTGAAACATGGAAATACGCGCTAATAATCCTTTTTCATTGTAGGCATATTTTTTTACATATTCCGATGAAGCCATGCGCATGTGTTGGGTAGTTTCGATCAAATAACCGTCCGCATTTCGCTTTTCTGTTTCTTCCAAATAAGGTAAATTGTAGTTGTTGTAAATCACTTTTTTCCAACCACCTTCAATAGGAAAATACTTCATGGATTCATTATTAATCAAAAACGATTGTAGTACTTTGCCCGAATCGCCAAGGACATCGCGCCGATTTTCCACATATACTAAGCGGTTCAAAGAATCATATCTGTAATGAAATGAACTAATACCACCGTATTCACTTTTACGATGTAAACTGATTTTACCACCATTTGTGTAGGTATAAAAATTCATCAATGTATCCGTTTTTGAATCTCCAGTTTTCGTTTCAAAAGTTGAAATCAAATAACCCAAACTATCAAACTTATACTCAAAAACATCTTTGGTATTTCGAATCATATCACCATCCTTTTTAATGGAATAATTTCCACTAACCGATTTGATTTTGTTAACACGAATGAAATTCACATCGAAATAAGGAATGTCTGTAAAAGCATTTCCTTCTAAGTTGTAAATCATTTGCGCATTCGAAGACAATGCCGTAAGCACAAAAGTCAACAGCAATAAACGAATTCTATATTTTGTCACACTTATAAACTAGATAAAATGGATTTCCAACTTGCTTTTTCTGCAATGATTGTTCCAAGATTTTCGATTGCCACTCGCTGTTGTTTCATTGTGTCTCTATCGCGAATGGTAACGGTGTTGTCTTCCAACGTTTGGTGATCAACTGTAATCGAAAACGGTGTTCCAATCGCATCTTGACGGCGGTAACGTTTGCCTATTGCATCTTTTTCGTCGTATTGTAAATTGTAATCAAACTGCAATAGTTTGAAGATTTCACGTGCTTTTTCTGGCAATCCGTCTTTTTTAACTAATGGTAAAATCGCTGCTTTGTAAGGCGCAAGTACCGCTGGGATTTTTAAAACGGTGCGTTCTGAACCGTCTTCCAATGTTTCGTTTTGATAAGCTGCACTTAATACAGACAAAAACATTCTATCCAAACCAACTGAGGTTTCAACCACATACGGAACGTAGCTTTGGTTCATTTCTGGATCGAAGAATTGTAATTTTTTACCTGAAAATTGTTCGTGTTGTTTCAAATCGAAATCCGTACGTGAATGAATTCCTTCCAACTCTTTGAATCCCATTGGAAAATTGTACTCGATATCTGCTGCTGCATTTGCGTAGTGCGCCAATTTGATGTGGTCGTGGAAACGGTATAAATTATCACCCAAACCTAAATTTTTATGCCATTTTGCACGCGCATCTTTCCAATATTCGTACCATTTCATTTCTTCTCCTGGACGCACAAAAAATTGCATTTCCATTTGTTCAAATTCACGCATTCTGAAAATAAACTGACGTGCAACTATTTCATTTCTAAACGCTTTTCCGATTTGTGCGATTCCAAAAGGAATTTTCATCCTTCCAGATTTTTGCACATTTAAGAAGTTCACGAAAATACCTTGAGCTGTTTCTGGGCGCAAATAAATCGTGGAAGCATCTCCAGCAACAGAACCTAATTCGGTAGAGAACATCAAGTTGAATTGACGCACTTCGGTCCAGTTTTTAGAACCTGAAATAGGACAAACTATTTCTAAATCGATGATTAAATTGCGAACGCCCTCCAAATCATTGTTTTCCAACGCGGTGCGCATTCTGTTTTCTATTTCTTCGATTTTGGCAACGTTTCTTAATACGTTTGGATTCGTGGCACGGAATTGCGCTTCGTCGAACGATTCACCAAATTTCTTGATGCCCTTTTCAACTTCTTTCTCGATTTTCTGACGGATTTTTTCCATGTGTTCTTCCAACAACACATCTGCGCGGTATCTTTTT
>JBILQY010000189.1:0-5480 GCA_044372955.1 Crocinitomicaceae bacterium
CAGGAGGAACAGCACCTTACACCTTTGTTTGGAGTAATGGCTCAACCATTGAGCAGCCTCCGATATATCTATTAAAATTTATAATTTAAGATGGAAAATGAAAAATTAGATTAATTCTACATTTTGCATTCTTCATTCTAAATTAAATGAGAACCTGCAACTGCGATATTCAATGTGTTATTTGTTGCGATTGCATCATCACCTGTAGAAACAGTTACATTTAATGTTCCTCCTGTGAAATTTGCAATATCAGAGCAAGTTACAGTTGCAACACCATAAGTAGCTAAACTTCCTGTATATGTACCTGTAGAAACTACTGATCCACCTTGTGAGATAGAAACTGTTGCGCTTGTTAATGCAGCAGTACCATTGTTTTGAATTTGAACTTTTGGTGTATAAGATCCTTCACAATGAGCAACTTCTCCTTTATTAGCTAAAACCGCAACGTCAGCTGGTTGAGAAGCTGGTGCTGGACATCCACCGATGTAGCTATTTAATAAAGATAATGTTCCGATACCACCTGCAGTACCTGATTTATAAACAGTTCTGTTAGGACAGATAACATACATTACCGGAAAGTAAGCAATATCCAAACCTGAGTTTTCAAATGAAGCTTGTGTTGTTAAGTCAATGATTGGCATATCTTCACCTGTAACCCAGTCACCTTGAGTATCAGGACCAATTCCGTTAAGTTCGTCAGTTGTAGTAGTTACATCACCTTCGATGAAAAATACCATTGCTTCGTTTGTTCCATTTGGTCCTTTTGCATTGTAAAAATCATTAAGGGCACCTGTATTGTGGTAACTCCAACATGGAGGACACCATGTAGCAGAAACATCAATAACTACCATTTTACCTGCATCTAAATAGTCAAATAAATTGTGAGTAGTTCCATCTAAATCCGTTAAAGTAAAGTTTGAAACCACTGTTCCAACAGGGGTTTGAGCATTTACCGACGAAATTCCAGCAAAAATCGCTAGACTAAGTAAAAGTTTTTTCATGGTTATAAATTTAATATATTAGTGTAAAATTAACAATAACTTTAACTTATGAAAAAAAAACTAGTGATTTTTTCAGGCGCTGGTGTGAGCGCTGAGAGTGGAATCGGAACTTTTAGAGATGCTGGTGGTTTGTGGGAACAGTATAAGATTGAGGATGTTGCAACACCGGAAGCTTGGAAGAGAAATCCTGACTTGGTAACTGATTTCTATAATCAACGTCGAAAACAAGTTATAGCGGCACAACCAAATAACGCACATTCATTAATTGCAACATTAGAAAAAGAATTTCAAGTTGATGTAATCACACAAAACATTGACGATTTACACGAACGAGCTGGTTCTACAAACATACTTCACCTTCATGGAAATATTCGTCTTGCAAAATCTTCAGGTCCAAAACAAGAGGAAAAGTACTATCCAATTCAAGGTTGGGAATTAACTGCAAAGGATAAATGTCCAGATGGTTATCGATTGCGACCTCATGTCGTTTGGTTTGGGGAAGAAGTTCCTGCCTTAAATGAAGCTGTAAAAATCCTTCAAGAAGCAGATTTGTTAGTAGTTATTGGGACTTCATTACAAGTTTATCCAGCAGCAGGTTTAATTCATGCCGTACCAGATGATTGTAAATGTTATGTTATTGATCCAAATACAACTGAATTTAATACCCCAGCTCATTTTGTGAAAATTACAGCTATTGCAAGTGACGGGATGAAAGAACTCATTCAAAGAATTACTGACTAAATGTTACTTGTGTGGTGAAAAATTGATTTCAATAAAACTTATGTTTACTATTCTAAAGTTTAATTGAATTTATGATATGAACTAAATTGAAATTCAACTTTGCTAGCTAAATTTGAGAAGAAAATCAGTGTTTTGGTTTTTGCAATTTTTAAAGTTTCACTCAATCCGATAATAATGAATAAAGGTCTTCTTGTATGTGTTTTACTATCATCATTATTCGTATCCTGTGAGGAGTTGAGTAAAAAAGCTGAACAAAAATTAAACGAAGTAAAAAACACTAAAAAATCTATAGATTCCATTGTTGACAACACCAATTCAACTATTGATACTTTATCAAATAATAGCCTAAAAATCATTGAATAAAAAATAGAACTTATGAAATGTCCAAATTGTAATGTAAACCTTGTTATGTCTGAACGCAGTGGAGTTGAGATTGATTATTGTCCAGAATGCCGTGGTGTGTGGCTAGACAGAGGCGAATTGGATAAAATAATTGAGCGTTCAAACCAAACCCAACCAAAAGAAGTTATTATCAAAGAATCTGACAAAGGAAAATATTCATCTGATGATTATAAATACAAATCAGATAACGATTACAAATACAAAAAGAAAAAAGGTTTCTTAGGCGATTTATTTGATTTTTAGCTGGCTGACTTCCCAAACCCTCATTATCTAATTAGCACATTAGTTAATTAGCACATTAGTTAATTAGCACATTAGTTAATTAGCACATTAGTTAATTAGCACATTAGTTAATTAGCACATTAGTTAATTAGCACATTAGTTAATTAGCACATTAGATAATTAATAAATTCAACGCTTCAATGCATCTTCCACCCAAGCTTTTCCCCAGTTTTCATATTCTTCAGCAGACCAAAGTTCAGGGTAAAAAATACGCTTTTGGAATCTTGGAGGTAAGTATTTTTGCCAGTTAGTACCACCCGTTGCAGCAATATCGCTAGTGTCTTTCGCCAAATATCTTACAGCTGATTTATAATGAGCGAGCGGCCAATTAATATTTACGTTGGTATCATTTGTTCGAAGTGCTTCTTTCACTTCTGGTTTTTCTTGGTCTTCTTTACTTAAGCGTAAATAGCTTTGCCACAAGTTTTTATCTCTGCATTTGTTTCCCAAAGCGATAAATGAATCCTTGTATTTTTCTTCAAATTGAATTAAAGTCAATGTCTTTTTTCCTGTTTCAATATCTGTTGCACCAGCTTTCCAATAAATATGTTCAAACATTGCGTCAATTGCGTCAGTATTGTTGAAGTTTGCTCGTTCATCTTTTGCAACCAAGTTGATGAAATCTGTACTGAAAATCTCAATGTATCGGTATTGCGCAGATTGAAAACCACTTGCAGGAAGTAATGACATTCTAAATTTCAAAAATTGATCGCGGTCCATTCCTTGAATCATAATCTCAAAACTTTTAATCAAGGCTTCAAAATAGCGATTAATTCTGCTTACCCTTTCAACGAAAAATTTAGCATCTAAATCCGCTTTGTTTCCAATTTGTTCAAACTCAAGAAGCGCTAATTTAAAGTATAATTCAGTGATTTGGTGATACATAATAAACACCATTTCATCCGGGATTTTAGTTTTAGGTTTTTGTAAACTCAATAAGGTTTCTAACTCAATGTAATCCCAATAAGTGGTTACATCTGCGTATAATAAACCGTCCAAATAAGATAATAAATCTTGACCTAATGCGCCATATTTTTCATTAAGTAATTCAAGTCGCTGTTTGATTTCAGGAGTGATTTCCATTCTATTGAGTTTAACGTATAATAACTTATTCGAAATTACATATTTTTCAGCTTTGATTATCTTTGAGCAAATAATAAAATGATAAATTACAACCCCAAAAACTGGATTACGCTCATCTTTTCATTCGATAAAAGCGACACATTCAGGATGTTATGGAAAGAATTGGTGTATATAGGCTTACTTTCTTCACTCATTACTTTTCTAGAAATTCATTTCTTTCCAAAAGCTGATGGACTGAAAAACCTAATTGCTGTTTATTCCTTGCTCGGTTTTGTAATTTCCCTTTTGCTTGTGTTTAGGACAAATACCGCCTACGATCGTTGGTGGGAAGGTCGAAAAATTTGGGGAGGAATCGTTAACGATAGTAGAAATTTAGCTTCCAAATTAAATGCAATTCTTGGTGAAAATCAAGCTGAAAAAAAGTGGTTTTCTGATATGATTTCCAATTTTTCTTACGCTAGTAAAGAGCATTTACGAGGGAATTTTAATTTCGATGAATTGAAACTAAAAGACGAACAAGATGAGTTGGCAATTCATAATGCAGAACATAAGCCTCTTTGGGTGATAAAACGTATCAGAGAACGAATAACTGAACTCTATAAAAAAGGTGTAATCAACCCTGAAGATTTATACGTTTTGGACAAGAATTTGAATGCTTTAATTGATGCAATTGGCGCTTGTGAACGCATCAAAAACACACCAATTCCTTATTCCTATAGTTTGTTCATTAAGAAATTCATTTTCATTTATGTCATTACCTTGCCTTTAGCTTTCGTCAACTTGTTTGGCTATTATTCGGCTTTAATTGCCACGTTTGTATTTTATGCTTTGGTAAGTATGGAAGTGCTAGCTGAAGAAATTGAAGATCCTTTTGGTGAAGACGACAATGACTTACCAACTGATCAAATCAGTGCTACCATTCGAAAAAATGTAGGAGAGTTGATGGGGGTTTAAGGAAGAAATGGGATTATAAGTTAGATTTTTTAACTTTAACATTGTGAATTTAATCAAAGATAGAACTTCTTGTGAATTTTAGCGAACAATCAACGGCCTTGAATTTTATGGTTTTAGCTACTGAACTGAAACTGGTTAATTTTAAGGATTTCTGTAAGAACATCCGCCAAAATCCAGTTTCAGAAAGGAGATAAAATTGTTCGCTACGAGTTGTAAGTAGTTGTTAAATAAAAATTTGCGAACAAAATAAAATTCAGAGCCTTGATTTTTTGTTTCTTTTTCATCAAGGAAAAAGAAAGGCAAAATTTAATAAAAGCTCAAAATTGTAATATTATTAGAGTAATGAATTTCAGGTGAATTTTTCTTAATGGAACGAAAGCGTTAATTCAAAAAAATAATCTAACTCCAAGTCGTTCCTTCTTTACCATCCTTAACAACAATACCAGCGGCAGCAAGTCCATCACGGATTTTATCGGAAGTTGTCCAATCTTTATTGCTACGTGCTTGTTGACGTAAATCTAAAACCAAATCCATTACTGGGGCTAGTTTTGAATCGTTGCTTTCTTCACTTGGTTGAAGTCCAAGAACACCAGCAATAAATCCATTCATTTCTTTTGCTAAAAGATCTCTATCAGCAGCTGTGATTGTAGCCTTACCATCGTTTATCAAATTGATGTTTTTTGCGGCTTCAAATAAATTTGCAATTAAAATGGGCGTATTGAAATCATCATTCATTGCTTGGTAGAAACTATTCACCAACTCGTTAACATCAAAGGATGAACTAGCACTTGTGTTTAATTTGTGAATTAATTTCATTGCTTCTATCAAACGCGCATATCCTTTTTCAGAGGCATTCAAAGCATCTTGCGTGAAATCTAAATTGCTTCTGTAATGTGCTTGCATCATAAAAAAGCGCAATACATCAGCTGTGTAAGGTTTTTCAAATAACGCGGTGCTGCCTTCAATAATTTCTTTTGGTAAAAAATAATTTCCAAAAGATTTACTCATTTTTTGACC
>JBILQY010000135.1:0-6780 GCA_044372955.1 Crocinitomicaceae bacterium
ACGAAAGGAAACGAAGTTGTTTGTATTCCAGGTTTACGTGGACGTCCTGCAAAGGAAATTACACTTACCAATTTAGCAAGTATTATTCAAGCTAGAATGGAAGAAATCATCGACTTGGTTGACTACGAAATAAAAAATTCTGGTTACAAAAATAAGTTGATTGGTGGGATTGTAGTAACAGGTGGAGGTGCGCAATTGCAACACTTACCACAGTTATTTGAATACATGACTGGAATGGATACGCGTATTGGTTATCCAAACGAACACTTGGCTAACACTAACAATTTAACTGAATTAGCAAGTCCAATCTACTCAACAGGTATTGGTTTGGTAATGAAAGGATTCGAAAAAGTAAAAGACAATGTAAAAGTTTCTGAACCAACTGAAACAACTGTAACAGGTCACTCAGATCCTGAAAAACGCGGTGGATTTTTTGGAAGAATTTTACAAAAAACAACGGAGTTCACGAAAGACTTTTTCAACGACGACGACAACAATTAAGATAGCATAAATAAAAATTTGAAATATACCTGAAATTATGGAATTTGACATGCCAAAAATGGAGTTTGATTTACCAAGAGATGTAAACTCAATCATTAAAGTAATCGGTGTTGGTGGCGGTGGAAGCAACGCTGTTAACCACATGTACAGCCAAGGAATCGTTGGTGTTGACTTTATCGTTTGTAATACCGACCGTCAAGCATTGGATATTTCTCCAGTTCCTTATAAAATTCAACTTGGACCAAACCTTACTGAAGGTCGTGGCGCAGGTATGATTCCTGAGGTTGGAATGAATGCAGCAATCGAAAACATCGAAGAAATTAGAGAGTTACTTTCTAAAAACACGAAAATGGTTTTCGTTACAGCAGGAATGGGTGGTGGTACCGGAACAGGTGCTGCACCAGTAATTGCGCAAGTTGCGAAAGATCTTGGAATTCTTACTGTTGGTATCGTTACAGTTCCTTTCAGTTTTGAAGGTCGTAAAAGAAGACAACAAGCAGAAGAAGGCTTAGAAAAAATGCGTCAAAACGTTGATACATTGTTGATTATCAATAACGAACGTTTACGTGAATTTGGTAAAAACATGTCTTTATCTGATGCATTTGGTCATGCTGATAATATTTTAACCATCGCAGCGAAAGGTATTGCAGAAGTAATTTCCGTAACTGGAGCAATCAACGTTGATTTCAATGACGTAAATACCGTTCTTAGAAATAGTGGTCGCGCGATCATGGGAAGTGCAGTAGCAGAAGGAGAAGACAGAGCTATCAACGCCGTAAAATCAGCATTAACTTCTCCGTTATTGAATGACAATGACATCAATAGTGCTCGTTATGTATTATTGAACATCACTTACGGAAATAAAGAAGTAATGATGGATGAAATCACCGACATTACAGACTACATCCAAGATGCGGCTGGTGCAACTGCTGACGTTATTTGGGGACATGGATTCGATGCTTCTTTAGGTGATAAATTAAGCATTACACTTATCGCAACAGGATTTTCTCCGTCAAAAATTACAGATTACGAAAAAGCTCCTGAGCGCGTTGTGATTTCAATGGGTGAAGACAATGGAAAAGAAATTACGGCTCCACTTCAAACACCTATTCAGCAAATCCCAACGGTAACTGAGCAATTGGCACAAGCTCCTTTCTTGAAAACAGAAGAGCCATCAATTGGTGTTTTAAATTCAACGCCAATCGTTACGCCTATTTCTACACCGGTTCAAGAAGAGAAAAAATCGTTCAATTTATTTGAGCAAGCACCTGTTCAAGAAACTACGCGTGTTCAAGAAGTGACTCCTGAAGTTACAAATACTGTTGAACCTCAAACAACTTTCACCATTCAAGAAGAATCAAAAGTGGAAGAGAAAGTGGTTACTCCTGAGCCAGTTCAAAAATATTCTTGGGATATCATCGACGTGAAAACGCCAGAAGTTCAAAACGAAACTCCGGTGGCAGCTGTTCCTTCGACTCCAGAATATGTAGCTCCAAAAACAGAAGAACCATTAATCATTCGTCACGAATTGAATTTAGAGCCAAAAGCTACTGCAACAATCGATAATTCTTCTAGAAAAGAAGTTCTTTCACCAGAAGAAATGAATAGAAGAACAAGCGAGCGAATGTCTAAAATTCAAGAATTGACTACGAAATTGAAAAAAGCAGAAGGGATTGCTGAATTTGAAAATGAGCCAGCTTACGTTCGTCGTAACATCAATTTGAATTACGAAACGCCAAGCACAGAAACTTCTTATTCTAAATTTGGATTATCTGGTAACGCTGACGGTTCTGCAACATTAAGAGGAAACAATTTTTTACACGACAACGTTGACTAATGAGCTTTACAGAAACAATTAACACAGCGATTAAAACAGCAATGTTAGCGAAAGACAAAGAACGTCTTGCTGCGTTGCGCGACATCAAATCAAAACTTTTGTTGGAAGCAACTTCTGGCGGAAGCGGTGAAGTTTCTGAAGAAGCAGCAATGAAAATCTGTATGAAGTTACACAAACAACGTATGGAAACGTACGAATTGTATATAGCACAAAACAGAGAAGACTTAGCTGCAGACGAATTGTTTCAAGCGAAAGTGATTGAAGAATACTTACCTAAAATGCTTTCTGAGGACGAAATTAGAGCTGAAGTAGCTGCTGCAATTGCACAAACAGGCGCTAGTGGACCTCAAGAAATGGGAAAAGTAATGGGCGTTCTTTCTGGCAAACTAGCAGGAAAAGCCGACGGAAAAATCATTGCCGCATTGGTTAAAGAAGCATTGGCAAAATGAAAAGAAACAACAACAAACAAATAGTAAAACGCATTCGAGAGGATGCGTTTTTTTTTGTCTAAGATATTGTGGAAAGCATCATTGGCGACAAAAGAAAAACTTTAACTTTCAACTTTTCATTCTTAACTCTTCACTTTTCGTTCTTCACTGCAATGTAGCGAATCATTCTCAATTCTACATTTTACATTCTAAATTCATTTACTGGCTCACCCCAATCAAAAATACCGCAGGAATCTTTCCTAAATCATAGGCGTTTTCGCGCCATTCAGAAATTTTAAGTGTGCGAACGGTTCCGTTGAAATTGGTAAGGTTGAAGAATTAATAAAGTATAATTAAAAAGAAAATCCAAGCAAAAAAATGGATTTACCTTCGGTTTTATTAAATTTGTAACATGGGTAAAGTTAAAGTAGAAAAAGTTGAAAAAGGTATTGAAAAAGGCTTAACAGGCTCAGCATTAGGTGCTTTTATTACTGGAAAAAAAAGTAATACAATAATTTCTGCAATGGTTGGTGCTGCTGTTGGTGCATCTATAAAAGCGTTTCAAGAAGCAGTTTCTGTAAAAGCTCCAGTTATGTATGAAGAAGATGGAGCGCTTTATGTCGTTCACCCTGATGGCTCGATTGAGTTTGTAAAGCAAAAGGAGACCATTCGAAAAACTAGAAAAGTTCCTCAAAAGTTTAGTCTTGATTGAAAAAACCAAAAGGTTGAGGATATTTGCTGGCCCAAATGGTTCAGGTAAATCAACTTTAATAGAAGCCTTTAAAAATAATAACGACAGTCGAATTAAGCTTGGAATTGTTGTTAATGCTGATGAAATAGAAAAGAATTTTATTGAAAATGGTTTTGTTGATTTTTCCGACTTTCAGTTAACTATTTCCGAAAATACTTTTATCAGTTTTATTTCGTCAAGTGGTTTGATAGGTAAAAAATACAGTAAAGTTGAAATTTTAAATTCGTTTAAAGTTGATCAAAATAAGCTAACAACAAACCTGAAATTAGATTCATACATCGCTGCTGATATTTCAGAGTTTATAAGACAATCACTTTTGAATGAAGGTATTAGCTTTTCATTTGAAACTGTTTTTTCACACCCTTCCAAATTAGAGATCATTAAAAAGGCAAAATCACTTGGTTATAGAATTTACTTTTACTTTATTACTACAGATAATGTCGAAATTAACATCAATAGAGTTGCAATTCGTGTGTTAAAGAAAGGACATTTTGTTTCAACAGAAAAAATCAAAGAAAGATATACAAAGTCTTTAAATCAATTGTTTGATGCCGTTAAGCTAAGTGATAGGTGTTTTTTATTCGACAATTCAAGTAAACATTATGAACTTGTCGCTTCAATTGAAGCAGGTAGAAAAGTTGAAATGAATCAAAAAGGAAAAAACATACCAAATTGGTTTCATAAATACGTTGTTGAAAAAGCGTCATCGTAATTAATCCTAAGTTCTAACCAATTAACCCAGACCCCAGATAGAAGTGGCATTAGCTAGTGGTCGAACACGTCCTCCGACTAAACAAAATTAGAACAAAGTCCGTCTCGGCGCAGAGAGTGAAACGTCGAAGATTTAGCGTAAATCCGCTGCGTTGAAGAATTAGGCGCCAAATAACAACCTTTTTTGATTATTTGCAGGTCATAATTTTTTTCAAAAATTAATCATTACATTTGTTCACAAATTGTTATGGTTCACGTTTACGTGTACATATTAATTAAATGAACATGACTAAAGAAGAAATAATAAGCCACGCATTACAAAGTGTTAGTATAATACAAGGAATGCAAGCAAGTTGGGAATATGCTACACCAAATGAAGTAGATGGTTGCCTAAACTTAGTGATTAACACTAATGTCTATGTCCTCAATGCGTTGGTTAAAAAAGAAATCCGTATTCAAACCCTTGACAAATTAATCCATTTTAATGAAATTTACAGTCCATTTATAGTTGTTGCAGCGAGAATTTCGCCAAAAATAAAAATTCAATTGCAACAAAATAACATTGCTTATCTTGAAGCGAATGGGAACATCTACCTAAATAATAACTCCAATTTTATACTAATTGATAGCAACAGACCACTTCAACTAGAAGAAAAATTTAAAAGTAGAGTTTATACAAAGACAGGACTTAAAGTGGTGTTTGAGTTTTTAAACAATAAAGACTTGATTCATCTTCCTTACAGACAAATCGCTTTAAATACGAATACTGCCGTGGGAAATGTTGCCAATATTCTCAAAGGATTGAAAGAAGAAGGGTTTGTTTTACAATTAACTAATCATGAAATCAACTTTAAAAACAAGAACAAACTGCTTGAAAAATGGATCAATGCTTATGAAAACAATTTAAAATCTTCTTTGAAAGTTGGGAATTTTACATTTATAGATGAAACAAGATTTTATAATTGGAAAAGTCTTCCTTTGACTGAAAGGTTAACATTTTGGGGAGGCGAACCTGCGGCAGATATACTCACTAATCATTTACGTCCAGAAAAGTTAACGCTTTACACGACTGAAACCCGAAACGAGTTGATGAAAAATTACCGTTTAGTTCCTGATTTAAATGGAAAGGTTGAGGTTTACAAAAGATTTTGGAGTGAAAGTTCTTTCTTAAATAACCATAAAAATTGCGCACCAGCATTAGTTGTTTATGCCGATTTAACAACAAGTGACGACAAAAGAAATCGTGAAACAGCAAAGTTGATTTATGAGCAATACATCGAACAAAACTTATAAAGAATTATCAATTCCGTATTTCAATGAAGTCTTTACAATCATTGATGCAACCTTGCTAAAATTAGATATTCCTTATTATTTGGTAGGGGTAAGTGCTGTTGCGCTAGAATTACTAAAGGGTGGAGTCAAGCCTTCTCGTGGAACAAAAGATATCGATTTTGCAATAATGATTTCATCTTTAATAGAATTTGAGAGGGTGGTTGTTGAACTAGAATATGCCGGATTTAACAAAGTAAAAGCACCTTGGACTTTATACCATCGGGAATATAAAATTGCTATTGATTTATTGCCTTTTGGCCAAATTGAAGAAAATGACACTGAAAATTTTAATGAGCGACAAATTGACTTACATGTTTTGGGTTTCAAAGAAGTGATGAAACATGCAGTAGCAATTCCAATTGAAGAAAAAATTGCTCAAATTCCTCCGCTACATGGAATGATTATTTTGAAACTAATTGCATGGAACGATAGACCAGAAGAAAGAGATAATGATTTAAAAGACATCCTTTTGATTATAAAAGAGTATTTCGATTTGAACAGCGACGAAATTTTTGAATTTTATTTTGACACTTTCCCAGATGAATTTGATAAAATTATTGTTGCTTCAAGAGTTTTAGGCTGAAAAGCAGCAAAAATAATCCAAGCTTCAGAAAAAGTAAAAAATAGAGTTTTAGAAGTCCTTCAAAACAACACAGACAATCTTAATGAATCTCCAATCGCTGAAAGATGGGCTAAGGAAAATGAATGGACAATTGAATATGCTGTTAAAATTTTAGACCAATTTAAACTTGGAATTCTTGAAACTATAAATGATAAAGAAAAATGATAATTCGCATTTTTCCATTAATCAAAAAAAACGCTTTTAAAGATTCCTCGCTTTGCTCGGAATGATTATAGAATGGGGTTTAATGCGAAAATGCAAAGCATTTTCGCCGGATCCTCTAACCCAAAAGTCATTCCGAATGAAGTGAGGAATCCTTCATGAATACCAATTTAATTCAATTAGGTAAAAGATGCTGACATTCATATAAAGAAATCTAAGGCTTGAATCAATTAAAACTTACAAAATTTCACCATCACTATTTCAAGTAAAATTACAACTCTCAGTCCACCATGGCTATTCAGTTTTTCACTTTTCGTTCTTCACTTTTCGTTCTTCACTTTCATCCCGATAGCTATAGGGACTTCACTTTTCGTTCTTCACTGCAATGTAGCGAATCATTCTCAATTCTACATTCTACATTTTACATTGAAAAATC
>JBILQY010000071.1:0-9842 GCA_044372955.1 Crocinitomicaceae bacterium
TAGTAATGACAGAAGTTTTATGTCGATGGTTTCGATAGCTTTTTGTTTCTACAAAGGAACCATTATTTATCTTACTCCCCAACTTTTAAGATTGATCCCATATCCATCTTGCCAATAAAAATTAGAATATTTAGCACCTTTTGTTTTTATCCATTTTGATGAATGAGATTTAAGTTCTTCCATTAACTTCACTAAAGCCATCTTTTTAGAAAGATTACATAAAACATGAACATGATTAGTATATCCGCCTACTTTAATAGGATAGCATTCTAATTTATTGCAAATTCCAGCTAGATAACTATAAAGCTCATTTTCAATGTTCTCATCGATAAGTGGCTTTCTGTTTTTTGTACTAAATACGATATGAAGATAATTTTTTACTAGCGATTGTCCCATAATTATAATATTACGCCCCTTTAGGGCTTTAGTTTATCTTTTTGACATTAAAGATGGGTGTTACCCATCTTTAATTATTACGCCCTTTCAGGGCTTAACATTTGCACTTATCTTTGAACTAAAACCTTAAATAGTTTCTCAAAAAATTGAATTTTTAGCTTAAATTGATGCACCTTATTTCTAAATTACAAAAAAATAAAATATGCAATCTCTCTTTATTATTGTTTGTTAATAAAGTTTAACTACCTTTGCGCCAAATTTTGAAAACCCACAAGAGAAACTTTAGTTCATGACGCTTTCAAATCTATTCAAATCATTTCTGTTGGTTATCTTAACCAGTCTGTCTTTCAATACAGTTTTTGCTAACGAAGGTCACAAAGAAGAAAAAGAGTTTAACGTTGGTGAGATGATCATGCACCACATCAAAGATGCACACGAATGGCATTTATTTGGCCCTGAGCATGGTGGAACATCTATTTATCTTCCTGTAATTTTATTGGACGGTGGATTGAAAACGTTTAGTTCAAGTAATTTTTACCACGGAGAAGAGGCTGAATATATAGATACTGTTAGCGGAGAAACCTATCATTATATTCTAGGTACAGGATCAGCAGATGGATACGCTTTATTTCACGAGAAAATTTACAAAACGGAAGAAGGAAAATTGCACTTCGAAGAAGGTCACCCGCACAACGCAAAACCATTAGATTTTTCAATTACTAAAAATGTTCTTTCTTTGTTTTTCGGAGCAATTTTGATTTTAGTGATTATGTTTAGCATAGCAGGTTTCTATAAGAAAAACGGAGCAGTAGCACCGAAAGGAATCGCTAAATTTTTAGAGCCGATTATCATTATGGTTAGAGATGACATAGCTAAGGCAAACATCGATAAACACAAATACAAAAAATACGTACCTTATTTATTGACTATTTTCTTCTTTATTTGGTTGAATAATATGTTAGGTTTAGTTCCTTTCTTACCAGGTGGGGCAAATTTGACAGGAAATATCACAGTGACTTTCTTTTTAGCTTGTTGTACATTAATAGTTACGTTGATATCAGCTAACGGAAATTACTGGAAACACATTTTTGCAACACCAGGAGTTCCAGTTCCACTTTTAATTATTATGATTCCAATTGAAATTGTTGGAATTTTCACAAAACCTTTCGCTTTAATGGTACGTTTGTTTGCAAACATCACTGCAGGCCACATTATTATTTTAGCGTTAATCTCAATCATCTTCATCAATAAAAATGTTGCTTGGGGAGGATTATCAGTTCCAATGGCATTGTTTATCTCTGTGTTGGAATTATTGGTAGCATTTTTACAAGCTTTCTTGTTTGCTATGTTATCAGCTTTGTTTATCGGTGCAGCTGTTGAAGAAGCGCATCATTAATTAGTAATTTTTTAAACTACATAAATATGTACGGAAGTATCGCAGCAATTGGAGCAGGTCTTGCAGTATTAGGAGCAGGATTAGGTATTGGTAGAATCGGTGGTTCAGCAATGGACGCTATCGCACGTCAACCAGAAGCTTCAGGAAAAATTCAAACAGCTATGATTATCGCAGCAGCGTTAATCGAAGGTGTTGCTCTTTTCGGAGTAGTAGTTGGTCTACTTGGAGGAAACAAGTAAAACTTTAAAGTGTGTTGCAACGGTTGGTTGTAACACACTTTATTTTTAAAACTTAAAAAATTAAAATTTAGAATAAAATGGATTTAATATTACCAGATTTAGGACTTTTATTTTGGACAGCACTAGTATTTTGCATCCTATTGTTTTTATTAGCAAAATTTGCTTGGAAACCAATTCTTTCTGCTGTTAACGCAAGAGAGCAAAAAATCACTGAAGCTTTAGAATTAGCAGAAAAAACGCGTTCTGAAATGCAAGCTTTACAAGCTGAAAATGATAAAATCTTAAAAGAAGCCAGAGCTGAAAGAGATAACATCTTGAAAGAAGCAAAAGAAGCAGCAAACCAAATGATTGAAGCAGCAAAATCTAAGTCAAAATCAGAAGCTGATAAAATCGTTGAGAATGCAAGACACACAATCAACAGTGAGAAAGCAGCAGCAATGGCTGAATTGAAAACACATGTTGCAGCATTGTCTTTAGAAATCGCTGAAAAAGTAATCAGAGGTGAATTAGCATCTGATGATAAACAAAAAGCATTAGCTGACAAATTGGTTGGTGATATTAACATGAATTAATTCAAGGATGAAATCAGCAAAATCAGCATCAAGATACGCGAAAGCATTGTTAGAGTTGGCAGTTGAACAACAAAAAGTTGACGCTATCGAATCTAATATGCAACGTATTCTTACTGCGGCAAAAGAAACAAATGAGTTTCAAGTATTTTTGAATTCACCAATAATCAACATCGACAAGAAAATTGATGTTTTGAATAAATTATTTGGTGAGTTTGAACCATTGACACTTTCTTTTATCGCATTAATTACAAAAAACGGAAGAGAGCGTTTCATCACAGAAATTGCTAATTCGTATATTTCTCAAGTTAAAGAATACAAAGGAATTGTTCCGATTACTATTACAAGTGCTCGTCAATTGGATGCTACCACAAGAGCTTCAATTGTAGCACGTATTAGCGCAACAGTTCAAGGTACTTTAGAAATTACCGAACTAGTAGATGAAACATTAGTTGGTGGATTTATTGTAAGAATGGGTGACAAACAGTTCGACGCATCTGTTGCAACTCAACTTTTAAGAATGAAACAAGAATTATCAAAATAGTAACAAAGCACAATTAATACAAAACAAAATGGCAGATATTAAACCGGCAGAAGTTTCAGCAATTTTAAGAGAACAACTTTCAGGTTTTCGCTCAGAAGCTGAACTACAAGAAGTTGGAACCGTTCTACAAGTAGGAGACGGTATCGCTCGTATTTATGGAATGAATGGTGTTCAATATGGTGAACTTATCGAATTCAAAAGTGGTGCGCAAGGTATCGCTTTGAACTTGGAAGAAGACAATGTTGGAGCCGTAATTCTTGGTCGTTCATCAAGTGTAAACGAAGGTGATACAGTTCGTCGTTTAGGTAAAATTGCTTCTGTTAAAGTTGGTGAAGGAATGGTTGGACGTGTAGTTGATACATTAGGACAGCCAATCGATGGTAAAGGACCAATTCAAGGTGAATTATACGAAATGCCAATCGAACGTAAAGCACCAGGAGTTATCTTCCGTCAACCAGTAAATGAGCCGTTACAAACAGGTATCAAAGCTGTTGATGCGATGATTCCAATCGGACGTGGACAACGTGAGTTAATCATTGGTGACCGTCAAACAGGAAAAACAACTGTTGCAATCGATACGATTATCAATCAAAGAGAGTTCTTCGATAGAGGAGAACCTGTATATTGTATTTATGTAGCTATTGGACAAAAAGGTTCAACAGTTGCAGGAATCGTTAAAAAATTAGAAGATGCTGGTGCAATGGCATACACTACTGTTGTTGCTTCTAACGCATCTGATCCTGCTCCAATGCAGTTTTATGCTCCAATGACAGGTGCTGCTGTTGGTGAGTTCTTCCGTGATTCAGGACGTCCAGCGTTAATCGTATTTGATGACTTATCTAAACAAGCGGTTGCTTACCGTGAGGTATCTTTATTATTACGTCGTCCTCCAGGTCGTGAGGCTTACCCAGGTGACGTATTCTACTTACACTCTCGTTTGTTAGAACGTGCTGCGAAAATCATTGCTGATGATACAATCGCATCTCAAATGAATGATTTACCTCCTTCAATTAAACATTTAGTTAAAGGTGGTGGTTCATTAACTGCATTGCCAATTATCGAAACACAAGCAGGTGACGTATCTGCTTATATCCCAACAAACGTAATTTCGATTACTGACGGACAAATTTTCTTGGAAGGTGACTTGTTCAATGCAGGTATTCGTCCAGCGATTAACGTTGGTATCTCAGTATCTCGTGTTGGAGGTAACGCACAAATCAAATCAATGAAAAAAGTGGCTGGTACGTTGAAATTAGACCAAGCACAATATAGAGAATTAGAGGCGTTTGCGAAATTTGGTTCTGACCTTGATGCTGCTACAAAATCAGTATTGGATAAAGGAGCAAGAAACGTTGAAATCTTGAAACAAAAAGAAGGTGATCCATATCCAGTTGAAAAACAAATTGCGATTATCTACGTTGGAACAAAAGGTTTAATGCAACGCGTTCCGATCAACAAAGTGAAAGAATTCGAAAAAGATTATTTGACTGTTTTAGAAGCGAAACATGCAGATGTTTTAGTGGCTTTGAAAGCTGGAAAATATACAGACGAAATCACTGATACGTTGACAAAAGTTGCAAGAGAAGTAGCTGATAAATATTAATTATTAGTGAAGAATTTAAAGTTAAGAGTGAAAAGTAAAAAACACTCTTAATTCTTAACTTTTCACTTATAACTCAAAAAAATGGCTAATTTAAAGGAAATACGAAATAGAATTACCTCCGTTGGTTCAACGATGCAGATTACTTCTGCGATGAAAATGGTATCAGCGGCGAAATTGAAACGTGCACAAGATGCTGTTACTGCTATGCGTCCTTATGCAGGAAAATTGAAGGAAATTCTTGAAAATTTAAGCGCGACTTTAGATTTATCTGAAAATGCTTACTCCGACACAAGAGAAGTTCAATCCGTTCTTATTATCGGTATTACTTCAAATCGTGGTTTGTGTGGAGGATTTAACAACAACATCATCAAACGTGTTGCCGCTCTTCAACAAGACGAGTATGCTAATACTAATGTTAAATTGTTGTGTTTAGGAAAAAAAATCAAAGACGCTTATAAAAACACTCCGAACTACTATATCAACCCAGCTTTAGCACCTCTAGAAGATGTTTATGCTGATTTGAAATTCGAAAATGTAGCTAAAATTGCTGAAGAAGTAATGCGTGGTTTCAAAGCAAAAGAATACGATAAAGTAGTTTTGGTTTACAATCGTTTTATCAATGCTGCAACACAATCAATTGAAACGGAACAGTTTTTACCAATTATTCCAACAGTTTCTGAAGGAACAAACGCTGCAGGAGATTATATTTTTGAACCATCAAAAACAGAGATCGTAGAAGATTTAATTCCAAAATCATTGAAGTTACAAATCTTTAAAGCAATTCGTGATTCATTTGCTGCTGAACACGGCGCACGTATGACTGCTATGCACAAAGCTACAGATAATGCGAAAGAACTTCAAAAAAGCTTAAAATTAAGTTACAACAAAGCACGTCAAGCTGCAATTACAAATGAAATCTTAGAAATCGTTGGTGGAGCAGAAGCTTTGAATGGATAAGAATAAAGAAAATTAAAACAAGAAAGGCGTTCAATATGAGCGCCTTTTTTGTTGGAATATATTAACGCTTTCCAACAACTGTAAATTTCACCGTTCGTTTTTGCCCATCTTCATCAATTGCCGAAAGTTGATGTTTTCCACGACTTGGTTTGAATGACAATTGATGAATTTCCATGGTTTCGCCAATGTATTGATTGTCTAAGTGCCAAAAAATACGTCTTGAACCTCTTCGATAAGATAGTTCAAAAATAGTGCGTCCTTCTGACCCGTCTAATTCAATGGGGACGTATATAATTGCATTGTTTTTAGGATAAATAAATGCCATCGACTGCTCTTCATTTCCCTGCTGACAATCACCTCTGAATTCGGGTAAAAAACGATAATCTGGATGTTTGAGTTGATAAAATCGTTCCATTATAGCTGGTAAAACAAACCATTTTTCTTTTTTCATATTGAAGGTATTCTCGCATTCACTGTCAACACGATAAGTTCCTGTTGCGTCCAAATGTACTAATTTGTGGTAGGGACAAAGCGTTTGTAAATGAGCAGCTTGGGGTAGGAAACTCGTTTTCTTTTTGGAGCAATACGGTCCAGCAGGGTAACCACTTTGTTTGCAAACATGAACTAGTTGACGATCCATTAATGGTTCATTGAACCAAGAGCTTTTCTCTGACAATTGACGAAATAAATCAAACAGTAATGGCGCTGCTGCTTTTACACCTGTCAGACCTGGTCTTCCCTCACCGTCCGCATTTCCAATCCAAACGGAAACTATGTGATCGGGCGTTACACCTATAGCCCAAGCATCACGAAAGCCGAAACTTGTTCCAGTTTTCCAAGCAATTTTTCGCGACGATGAAAACAATTTCCAGTTATTGTCTTCGTCAGGGCGATTGACTTCCTGCAATGCTTGAACCATACGGAAAAGTGCTGTATTCGACCATCGTTTTTTTGGAAACTGGGTATTTGAATGCATCAAGTCACTTTGTATACCAGTTAATTTTTCATTATTCAGTTGTTGTGCCAATTGCAAATACACTCCTGTCATTTCATCCAAGCGAACTTCTGCGCCGCCTAAAATCAAAGAAAGTCCGTAATGACTTGCCGATTTGCGAATGCTCGTAATTCCTAGTTGTTGCAAATCGTTGTGGAAATTTTTCACTCCGTATTCATTCAATAGATGCACCATAGGAATGTTTAAACTGCGCGAAAGTGCCGTGGAGGCAGGTACAGCACCCTCAAATTGACCTGAAAAATTTTTAGGTGAAAACGAACCAAAACTTGAAGGAATATCCGACAGTAACATTTCGGGTGTGATGACACCTTTTTCTAAGCAAGCAGCATAAAGCAAAGGTTTTAAAATACTTCCAGAACTCCGCGGCGAGGACGCACAATCTACCCAAGAAGCGTGTTCTGCTTCTTCGCGATTGGTATTTCCAACGTAAGCCAAAAGTTCGCCTGTGTGAACATCTGTTATAATTACCGCTCCGTTAAAAATCATTTTTTCCTCCAAATTTGAGCTATGAGCACTCAACTGCCGAATTGCATTTTTCTGAGTTGTTAAATCAATCGTTGAATTTATCGTTTGTCCTTTTTTTCCTTCGCGAATACAACGATCTAGAAAATGTGGCGCGTGATGTGGCAAAGGCAAAGGTTTATTCGGAAGCAATTCTTCTAAAGCTAAGTTCAAGGTAGTTTTGTCAAAATAACCAGCTTCGCACAAGTTTTTTAGTAAACGATTCCGTTTCGCTAACAAAGCCGTTTGATTTCTTCCAGGATAAATAAGTCCGGGAGCGTTTGGAAGAACCGCCAAAACTGCACTTTCTGCCCAACTTAACTGATGTGGTGGCCGGTTAAAATAGCGCCACGAAGCAGCTTCTAAACCCACAACATTGTTTCCGAAAGGCGCATGAGAAGCGTGTAAGCGCAATATCTCTGCCTTCGAATAAGTTAATTCGATACGTGTAGCCAAGACAATTTCGAGTAACTTTTCGCTATAGGTTCTCGGTGGATTTTTTCGCATCAAGCGTACCAATTGCATTGTCAAAGTACTGCCTCCACTTTTGCGTTTTCCAGAAGAAATATTTTGGGTAAAAGCACGGAACAACCCTTTACCACTCACGCCTATATGTCCGTAAAAATTACGGTCTTCAAACGCTATTAAACAAGTTGCAAAACGATAAGGGATTGAATCCGATTCTTGAAAACGCCATTGTCCGTCGTTGGCAATTCTCGCACCTAAAAGTTGTCCGTTTCTATCCAATAGCACAGTAGAAGTACTGTCATGAAACAATTGGGACGGCAAAGCAGTTATGTACCAAACGAGAAAAAGACCAAATGTAAAAACATACACTTTTTTTCTTCGTTTTCGATAATCCTTGCGAATCAAATCTCCAGCAAAATCAAGCGGTTTAGCCATCTTTCGTTTTTTAGAACGAAGATAAAGCTTAGCCTTCAGTTGTAAAGTTGAGTTTGATTAAGTGCGGGGAATTAGGGAGTAAATGCAGGATAAGTAAATTAAAAGAAATCCTACTGAAATTAAATTTGTTTACATCATTGATCTCGTAGACCTTTGTTTCATTTAATCTGAACTTATCTTCTCTATAACCTCTTCAATCTGCTTTAATAGTGGTCTTTCTCCATCATTTAAAATCGCGTAAGGAGTCATTTTCAATTTTTCTTCGTCGCTCATTTGATTGTTGATGCGCGCTAAAACTTCTTCCTTGGTGATAATATCTCGCTTTAAAACACGTTTTAAACGCAATTCAATCGGTGCATAAATCAAAACAGTAGCGTCAAAATTTCGGTAAGCACCCGTTTCAAAAAGAATTGCAGCTTCATTAAAAATTAAATCACTTGTTTGCGCTTTTGCCCAATCTTCAAAATCTTGTCGAACAATAGGATGTATCAATTGATTAACCTTTAGTCGCATTTCTTCGTTCGAGAAAATAGCTGAAGCTAAAATCTTTTTATCCAATTCGCCTTCGAAATAAACATTTTCCCCAACCAAATCAATCAATCCCTGACGAATTATTGGATGTATGTTTGTCAATTCTTTCGAGCGAACATCTGAATAGTATACTGGATAGCCCATTTTTTCAATGATGTTGGCAACAAATGATTTTCCTGAGCCGATTCCTCCAGTTATGCCTATTTTTTTCATTGAAGCGAAGATAAATGAAATTGTAGTTTGAAAGATTAATTCATTTAAAATGATGCGATACTTTTTCCAAAGAAAGGATAGTTCATTAAGGCATTACCACTTTTTAAGAATTTAAAATGCTAATTTCGCACAATGAATCAAAAAGAGTGGTTTGCAGAATGGTTTGACACGAGTTATTATCACCAGTTGTACCAAAATCGCAATGAAGAAGAAGCTAGTTTGTTTATTTCGAACTTATTGCAATTTCTGAATTTACCAAAATCTTCCAAATTATTGGATTTAGCGTGCGGAAAAGGTCGTCATTCGGTGACTTTAAATACGCTTGGATACGAAGTGCTTGGCGTTGATTTGTCTGCAAATAGTATTCAGCAAGCGTCCCAATTTCAAAACGAAACGCTTTCTTTTGCAACACACGACATGCGGGAAGTGATTGAAAATAAAACGTTTGATGGTATTTTTAATCTGTTCACTAGCTTTGGCTATTTCGATCATGAAAGTGAAAATGAAAAAGTGTGTGTAGCAATTTTACACATGCTTGCTCCGAAAGGAAAGTTGGTGATTGACTTTATGAATGCTGAAAAGGTGATTCAAAATTTGGTTGAAAAGGAAACGAAAACAGTAGGTGACTTGACATTTAATTTAGAACGTCGCTACGATGGAAAGCACATTTTCAAAGACATTCGTTTTCAAGATAATGGACAAAATTTTCATTTTACTGAACGTGTTCAAGCTCTAAAACTAGAGGACTTTCAACGTTTGTTAGAAAAAGAGTTTACTATCCTTGAAACCTTTGGAACCTTTGATTTACAGGCGTTTTCACCAACCCATTCCGACCGATTAATTATTATTGCAGAGCGAAAAATATGAGTTTAAGTATTGTTTTTATTGGATTATTTGTTTCTGTTATCATTGGTGGAGTTGTTGTAAATTATTTACACGCAACCAATAAAAGTCAATTCATCAAATTAGCTTTAG